>NZ_JAAHHG010000043.1:9423-40241 GCF_010692555.1 Okeania sp. SIO3B5
AGGGTATGTTTGTTCCCATCCATCTTGAAGCTCTTGAGCTATAACGTAAGTTCCAGCATCAAGCTCATTGAATTCATAGTAACCTTCTGCATCAGTGACAGTAGAAATTTCTCCTTCATCAAGTTCCCCATTTTCGTTGTCATCGATGTATATAGTCCAGCCTTCTAATCCCTCTTCACTTTCGTCCCGGATGCCATCTTCATTCAGGTCATTCCAACTATAACCTGAGATTGAACCAGGGAGAATTTCCTGGTTACCGAAGTTGATATCTTCTAAGTCTTCGCCCTCTTCTAACTCAACAGTGTGAGTACTAGGAGAACCAGGGTATGTTTGTTCCCATCCATCTTGAAGCTCTTGAGCTATAACGTAAGTTCCAGCATCAAGCTCATTGAATTCATAGTAACCTTCTGCATCAGTGACAGTAGAAATTTCTCCTTCATCAAGTTCCCCATTTTCGTTGTCATCGATGTATATAGTCCAGCCTTCTAATCCCTCTTCACTTTCGTCCCGGATGCCATCTTCATTCAGGTCATTCCAACTATAACCTGAGATTGAACCAGGGAGAATTTCCTGGTTACCGAAGTTGATATCTTCTAAGTCTTCGCCCTCTTCTAACTCAACAGTGTGAGTACTAGGAGAACCAGGGTATGTTTGTTCCCATCCATCTTGAAGCTCTTGAGCTATAACGTAAGTTCCAGCATCAAGCTCATCGAATTCATAGTAACCTTCTGCATCGGTGACAGTAGAAATTTCTCCATCGTCCAGTTCACCGTTTTCGTTGTCATCGATGTATATAGTCCAGCCTTCTAATCCCTCTTCATTTTCGTCCTTGATGCCATCGCCATCCAGGTCATTCCAACTATAACCTGAGATTGAACCAGGGAGAATTTCCTGGTTACCGAAGTTGATATCTTCTAAGTCTTCGCTCTGTTCTAACTCAACAGTATGGGTACTAGGAGAACCAGGGTATGTTTGTTCCCATCCATCTTGAAGCTCTTGAGCTATAACGTAAGTTCCAGCATCAAGCTCATCGAACTCATAGTAACCTTCTGCATCGGTGACAGTAGAGAGTTCTCCATCGTCAAGTTCCCCGTTTTCGTTGTCATCGATGTATATAGTCCAGCCTTCTAATCCCTCTTCATTTTCGTCCTTGATGCCATCGCCATCCAGATCATTCCAACTATAACCTGAGATTGAACCCGTTTCTGGGATGAGACTGCGATTACCAAAATCAATATCCTCAACATTTTCACCATTACCTACCTCTACAGTATGGTAGGGAGCATTACCTATAGTTTCCACAATCACATCATCAACTAACCAACCTTCATATTGGTTGGCTATTGAGTCCACAGTATCAAACTCAAAACTGATTTCAATTTCCTCCCCTACATAGGAACTGAGGTCAAATGTTGCATTAGTCCAACCTGTAGTAGGATTGTCCAATTCCACAGCCTTAGACGCAATCGGAACAAAATTACCACCATTTTCCGAAATCAGCACTGTAGCTGCATCATAAGAGTTTGAAGTTTCCACCTCTAGGAAGTAGTTAAAGGAAAGTTGAGCACTATCTAAACCACTTAAGTCAATCACTGGAGAAATAATTCGGCCTGCAGTATCTCCCGCATCATAATCACCTGTTTCTTCGATGCCATAGTACATACTGTCTACACCACTGTGACCAGCTTCATCTCCACGTCGAGTGGACAAATGCCACAAGCCTTCATTAGGTGCCCCAGTATTGTCAACAGTAAAGCCATCCAAATCTGGATTGCCATCATCATCACTGAAGTCTGCTTCAAAGACTACTTCAGAGGTAGTTCCAGGATAAGTTTGCTCCCATCCATCTTCCATGACTTCTGCAACAATGTAAGAAGTTTCAGGATCTAAATCTTCAAAGATATAGAAACCATTTTCATCAGTGACAGTGGATAGTTCTCCGTCGTCAAATTCGCCATTTTCGTTATCATCAATGTATATTTTCCAGCCTGCTAATGCATCCTCATCATCGTCCCAGATACCATCTTCATCCAGGTCATGCCAATTATTACCAGATATCGAACCGGGGAGAATTTCCTGGTTACCGAAGTTGATATCAGTAATATTTTCACCCGCATCCAGTTGTACAGTATGAGTTCCTGGAACTCCTACTTCAGATAGGGCGTTGAACGCATTCAAACGACCCCCTGTCAAGGTGATACCATCTAGTGCTGAAATCGGATCGGTGGTCTCTAGAATGATGTCTTTGACCTCTTGATAACTCAAGTCTGGATTTTCTGCCAATACTAAAGCTGCTACCCCTGCTACATGAGGACTTGCCATGGAAGTACCGCTGTATGAGGCGTAACCTCCTCCTGGTATGCTACTGTAAATGTCGGAACCAGGGGCACCTAAGTCTACCGATGTAGCTCCGTAGTTAGAGAAGCCTGATTTATTATCATTGTGGTCTGTGGAAGCTACTGAAATGACGTTGTCTAAATCGTAGCTAGCTGGGTAAGATGCAGATACATCATTGTTGTTACTGCTGTTACCTGCTGCTGCCACAAACAGAGAATCTGCTGCACCTGCTGCTGCGATCGCATCATACAATCCTTGAGAAAAGCCTCCCCCTCCCCAACTGTTGTTGGTGAGGTCTGCTCCCATCATTGTCGCGTATTCTATGGCTAAAATTGCGTTGAAGAGGGAACCAGAACCATTATCGTCTAGGAACTTGATGGCCATCAAGTCAGCATCCCAATTTACCCCTACTATTCCTTGTCCATCGTCACCATTTGCTGCAATGGTTCCCGCCACATGAGTACCGTGAGATTGAACATCTAATGGGTCGCTGTCACCGTATGCAAAGTCATAACCATAAACATCATCTACATAACCGTTGCCGTCGTCATCGATGCCGTTATCTGCGATTTCACCTGTATTGACCCACATATTGTCGGCCAAGTCTGGGTGAGTGTAGTCGATGCCTGTGTCAATCACTCCCACTACTACATTGTTACTTCCTGTTTGAATATCCCAAGCTTCTGGCGCATCTATATCTGCACCAGAGGTTCCTCCAGTTTGTCCGGTGTTGTGTAGTCCCCACAATTGGTCAAAGTTGGGGTCATTAGGAACTGTGGCATCAACATTAATAGTGTAGTTACGTTCTACATATTCCAGTACAGTGCTGTTTCGAGTGCGACTAATAAAGTCTTCTACATTCCCCTGAATAGACCACAGTTCCATACCACCGAGTGCTTCTGTTTTTGTTGTCTTGATGGTGGTTGCTCCAAGACTAGCTTTGAGGCTATTGAAAGAGCTAACGTCAGCATCTTCACTACGCTTAACAATTACTTGTCCTGACTCAAAGGCAGCTTCCAAGGGGATTCCTGATTCTCTGCTTTCTCGTTCGCCCTCTTCAAATTCAATCTCTGATGCTTCACTACTTAAAGATGATTGAGATAGTTCTGAAGTTTCTGCCTCTGCTTCTTCTGGTACTACTGAATCTGGGTAGGTTTGCTTCCATCCCTCTGGAATGATTTCACCAATCACGTAAGTTCCGGCATCAAGGTCATCAAATTCATAATAACCTTCTGCATTGGTGAGAGTGGAAATTTCCCCTTCATCAAATTCGCCGTTTTCGTTCTCGTCAATGTATATTGTTACGCCTTCTAATATTGGTTCACCATCATCCCACTCACTGTTACCATTAAGGTCGTTCCATTTGTAACCTGAGATTGAACCCGTTTCTGGGGTGAGTTCGCGGTTACCGAAGTTGATATCTTCTAAGTCTTCGCCATTCTCTAACTCAACAGTTTGGGTACTAGGAGAAGCAGGGTATGTTTGTTCCCATCCATCTTGAAGCTCTTCCGCTATAACGTAAGTTCCGGCATCAAGACCATCGAATTCATAGTAACCTTCTGCATCGGTGACAGTAGAGAGTTCTCCATCGTCAAGTTCGCCGTTTTCGTTGTCATCGATGTATATAGTCCAGCCTGCTAATCCCTCTTCATTTTCGTCCTTGATGCCATCGCCATCCAGGTCATTCCAACTATAACCTGAGATTGAACCGGAGAGAATTTCCTGGTTACCGAAGTTGACATCAGTCACATTTTCACCCGCTTCCAATTCTACAGTATGAGTTCCTGGAACTTCTGGTTGTTCTAATGAAGAAAGAGCATTGAACGCATTCAAACGACCCCCTGTCACTGTGATACCATCTAGTGCTGAAATCGGATCGGTACTCTCAAAAATGATTTCTTTGACCTCTTGATAACTCAAGTCGGGATTTTCTGCCAACACTAACGCTGCTACTCCTGCTACATGAGGAGTTGCCATGGAAGTACCATTGAATGAGGCGTAACCTCCTCCAGGTACAGTGCTATAAATATTTGAACCAGGGGCACCTAAATCTACCGATGTTGCTCCGTAGCTAGAGAAGCTAGATTTATTATCGTTGTGGTCTGTGGAAGCTACTGAAATGACGTTGTCTAAATCGTAGCTTGAGGGGTAATGGGGTGAACTGTCGTTGTTTGAATTAGAGTTACCTGCTGCTGCAATAAATAAAGAATCTGCTGCACCTGCTGCTGCGATCGCGTCAGACAATGCTTGAGAATAGCCTCCGCCTCCCCAACTGTTGTTGGTTAGGTCTGCTCCCATCATCGTTGCGTATTCTACTGCCAAAATTGCGTTAAATGTACTGCCAGAACCACTATCGTTGAGGAACTTGATGGCCATCAAGTCAGCATCCCAATTTACCCCGACTATTCCTTGTTCATTATTACCATTGGCTGCAATGGTTCCCGCCACATGAGTACCGTGAGAATGAAGATCTAATGGGTCGCCGTCACCGTAGGCAAAGTCATAACCATAAACATCGTCTACATAACCGTTACCGTCGTCATCGATGCCGTTACCTGCGATTTCACCAGGGTTAGTCCACATATTGTTGACCAAGTCTGGGTGAGTGTAGTCGATACCTGTGTCGATAACTCCTACTACTACATTGTTACTGCCTGTTTGAATATCCCAAGCTTCTGGCGCGTCAATATCTGCATCAGAGGTTCCTCCAGTTTGTCCAGTGTTGTGTAGTCCCCACAATTGGCCGAAACTAGGATCGTTAGGAACTGTGGCATTAAGATTAATAATGTAGTTGGGTTCTATTAATTCTAGTAGAGAGTTGTCTATATTACTACTAATGAAATCTTCTACATTTCCTCGAATATCCCACAGTTCAAGACCACCTAGTGCTTCTGTTTTTGTTGTCTTGATGGTGGTTGCTCCGAGACTAGCTTTGAGGCTATTGAAAGAGCTAACGTCAGCACCTTCACTACGCTTGACAATTACTTGTCCTGACTCAAAAGCAGCTTCCAAGGAGATTTCTCGGTTTTCTTGATCGCCTTCCTCAGATGCAATTGATGATTGAGACAGTTCAGAAGTTTCTGTTTCCACTTCTTCTGGTACTACTGACTCAGGATAGGTTTGCTTCCATCCCTCTGGAATGATTTCACCAATCACGTAAGTTCCGGCATCAAGGTCATCAAATTCATAATAACCTTCTGCATCAGTGATAGTTGAGAGTTCTCCATCATCGAGTTCGCCGTTTTCGTTCTCGTCGATATATATTGTCACGCCTTCTAAAACTGGTTCACCATCATCCCACTCACTGTTACCATCAAGGTCGTTCCATTTGTAACCAGATATAGAACCCGTTTCTGGGGTGAGTTCGCGGTTACCGAAGTTAATATCTTCTTGGTTTTCGCCTTCTTCTAACTCGACAGTATGGGTACTAGGAGAACCTGTTTCAATTGTGATGTTGTCGAACTGATGGAATGGAGATTCTTGTATCCACTCTACAGATACGACTTCGTTAAAGTCATCGTTGAAGACGAAAGTTTCCGGGTCGAAAGCATTGCCGTCTAAGGTAAAGGTCTGACTTACTGTACCACCGCCTTCTAGTTCTCCTACAAAAGTCACATCAGCAACATTTGAACCATTGAGTTCTGTCAGGTCAATGGAAGCTAAGTCGAATGGTTGATTGTCTATAGCACTCAAACGAGTGATGCCATTAACTGTATTGTTAAATAGTGCCGTAGATCCAGAAAAACGTGATTCTAAAGTCCCGAAGGTAGCAAATGGATGAGATTGGCTCAAATTATCGAGAGCAAAACCATCTTCTTCATAGTTGAAGCCGTGGGATTGGTAGCCCGTATCCTCATGTTTGAGGGATTCAAAATCAATGATGATCGTTTCTCCACCTCCAGAACCAGGGTAGGTTTGTTCCCATCCATCTTGAAGCTCTTCAGCTATAACGTAAGTTCCGGCATCAAGACCATCGAATTCATAGTAACCTTCTGCATCGGTGACAGTAGAAATTTCTCCTTCGTCGAGTTCGCCGTTTCCGTTATCATCTATGTATATAGTCCAGCCTGCTAATCCCTCTTCTTCATCATCCCATATACCATCGCCATCAACGTCATTCCACTTATAACCAGATATAGAACCCGTTTCTGGGGTGAGTTCGCGGTTACCGAAGTTGATATCAATAATATTTTCACCTGTATCCAATTCTACAGTATGAGTTCCGGGAACTTCCGGTTGTTCTAATGAGGAAAGAGCATTGAACGCATTCAAACGACCCCCTGTCACTGTAATACCATCTAGTGCTGAAATCGGATCGGTGGTATCAAGAATGGTTTCTTTGACCTCTTGATAACTTAAGTCGGGATTTTCTGCCAACACTAAAGCTGCTACTCCTGCTACATGAGGAGTTGCCATCGAAGTACCACTTTTAGAGCCGTAACCTCCTCCGGGTACAGTGCTGTAAATACTTGAGCCTGGTGCACCTAAATCTACCGATGTAGCTCCGTAGCTAGAGAAGCCTGATTTATTATCGTTGCGGTCTGTGGAAGCAACTGAAATGATGTTGTCTAAGTCGTAGCTAGCTGGGTAAGATGCAGATACATCGTTGTTGTTGTTGCTGTTACCTGCTGCTGCAATAAATAAAGAATCTGCTGCACCTGCTGCTGCTATCGCATCATACAATCCTTGAGAAAAGCCTCCGCCTCCCCAACTGTTGTTGGTTAGGTCTGCTCCCATCATCGTGGCATATTCTACTGCCAAAATTGCGTTAAATGTACTGCCAGAACCACTATCGTTGAGAAACTTGAGCGCCATTAAGTCAGCTTCCCAATTTACCCCTACTACTCCTTGTCCATTGTCACCATTTGCTGCAATGGTTCCCGCCACGTGAGTACCGTGAGATTGAACATCTAATGGATCGCTGTCACCGTAGGCAAAGTCATAACCATAAACATCGTCTACATAACCGTTACCGTCATCATCGATGCCATTACCTGCGATTTCACCAGGGTTAGTCCACATATTGTCGGCCAAGTCTGGGTGATTGTAGTCGATGCCTGTGTCGATAACTCCCACTACTACATTGTTACTTCCTGTTTGAATATCCCAAGCTTCTGGGGCATCTATATCCGCATCAGAGGTTCCTCCAGTTTGTCCAGTGTTGTTTAGTCCCCACAATTGGCCGAAACTAGGATCGTTAGGAACTGTGGCATTAAGATTAATAATGTAGTTGGGTTCTATGTATTCTAGTAGAGAGTTGTATATATTACGACTAATGAAATCTTCTACATTCCCCTGAATATCCCACAGTTCAATACCACCGAGTGCTTCTGTTTTTGTTGTATTGATGGTGGTTGCTCCCAGGCTAGCTTTGAGGCTATTGAAAGAGCTAACGTCAGCATCTTCACTAGGCTTGATAATTACCTGTCCTGATGCAAAGGCAACTTCTATGGGGATTTCTGAGTCTTGGTTTGACTCAGTAGTGTTGGTATTGAAGTCACTGGCAGATACTTCAGACTCATCTGTTGCCAAATTCTCAGTATCGCTACTACCAGATATTTCTGTACTATTTACTTGAGAACTGCTCAAAGATGAACTAGAGCGAACAGCTGTTTCTTCTGCCTCATCCCCAAAGCTTGGGTATGTTTGCTCCCATCCTGGTTGGAGAACTTCAGCAATGGTGTAAGTTCCGGGGCTTAAATCACCAAAGCTGTAGGAACCATCTTGAGCAGTGACAGTAGATATTTCTCCTTCGTCCAGTTCACCATTTTTGTTCTCATCGATGTATATAGTCCAGCCTTCTAATCCTTCTTCATTATCGTCCCAAACGCCATCACCATCTTGGTCATTCCACTTGTAACCTGATATGGAACCTAGTTCTTGCTCATCAGGTGTATAGACCAAGTCATCAATGACAAAATGTGCTCCCGCTCCACCATCATTAGGATCGGCATCAACGCCACCAAAAGAGGTAAACTGCACTTCATCAACATCTATAAAATCGAAATTAAATAGGGTCGGGTTGAAAGGATTGACAGTAACAGTCTCTGAATATTGCTCGACTCCATTATTAAAGCCTTTTACCTCAATATTCAGGCCGATGTTCCACGCCGCAGTCAAATAGGCACTGTTGAATGTAAAGTCTTCCTCTGAGGTGATGCTTACTGGGTTTGCAGATCCATTAAACCCAGAGTAGAGTGGAGAAACGTTCCCATATCCATAGCCAGTGGTTGGTCTATAATCTTTATTTGATGCATACCAACTCTCACTCCAGAAAAAATCTCCAATTTGTTGGCCTCCAAATAATTCATAACTGGTAGTATCTGAAATTTCATCAAAGTCAAATACCTGCTGTCCCTCAGCGAGTACAAGTGGTTCTATAACAATTGGGGTATTATCAGCGACGGGGTTTTCATTTTGATTTTCGCCATTTGCACCAACACCAGAAGGGTCTTGTACCGCTAACCCTAACATTTCTTCTATGTTGTTATCTTCCAAGTCAATACCTAAAGGACTATCTGAGGTAATTAAATTTGCTGCTGCTTCTATGTTGTCCATAAAAATATTTTCCTTTGATTGTTATTGATGATTATTAAAAATTGATTGTTGCCATTAGGTTTGTCTGCTCGGCAAGGTCAGGATAGGTTTTTGCAAGTTATAAATTTGCCAAAAAAATCCTTAAGGAAAGCACCACCCTTAACTAAAGCACCACCTTAAGTTAAGCACCACATTCCTATCTAATGGAGTCTTCTATAATTGGACACTACTTGGACTCTTGCCTATAGATGATCCACTACTTACCGCACTCATCATCTTCTTTGGCGCAATAAGTAACACAGGGACTATTGTTAAGACCATCACAGGACAACCAATACATGAACAGGATTCACAAGCACAGTTCATTGCCATAATATTTGTAATTTTTTTATCAATCCTAAATAATATTGCAATATTTCTTATAGTTTCTTAAGTATTAAGAAACAATTAATAAAAAATTATCACAAAGCTATTGGCGTGTCAAGCGTTAAATGTTAAATAGTCATCAAAAGGAAAGAATTAAGCTATAGGCAACGAGGCATTGCAAGCTATATTATGCACGACAAAACCTAGCATAAAGATGCGAGTCAAAAGTCAGAATAAAATTATAGTGGTGAATAAAAGTCAACAATTCAGTCAGTATTTACACGGAATATAAGCTGAGAATTTGACTCCCGATCAAGGTAAATAAGGTAAATGAAGATAATTTGTATAGTATAAATACTGAAGCAAGCTACGGATTTTATACCAATTTTAATGTTACAATTTGAAGTATGGAATGTGGGATGGACGTCTAAACCAACATTCCGCACGTCAATTTGTAACATTAAAAGTAGTGTATGAACCCGTAGCTTGGTAGGTATTTATACTATGCAAATCATCTTAATTACTTTTTTCGTTCATCAAATTCCGAGTAAATAATTAAGCATAAATACTTGCTAGATATGATTACTCAATCACGGCAGCTATGATTTTCTTCTCAAATTCTGTCTCCTGTCTCCTGACTCCTTCTTTTATACTACATTTTGTCGTGCGGAATGTAGGTCTAAAGTATAGGGGCCGTTCAGATTCCTTTAGCCCCTGATTTTGGTGCATTATTTTCCTGAGTATCGTGGAGTAGTTCTCAGCGATCGCATCCCATAGCTATATTTCTTCCCAATTCACATCATTGCCATCATGTGTGTCATTTTATTATCTTTGCTAAAGAATACACTTAGTGTAAGACTATAACAGATAAAAAATATAATCGTAATATTTTTTACAATCTCTTAAAACATATTAATTTATTCTATGCTCATGCTTGTAATACTCTTCTGTTTCTTCTTCTTCACTTAAATACTAATACTAACTAAAAATGATATAATTAACCTATTAAATAATTAACCTATTAAATAATTAACCTACAACCTAAAACCCTCTTTAATCATAACAATAATATCTTTTGGAAACTATATTCAATTAACAATCTAAATTATGAAAAATATAGTTGTTGCCCTCGACTTTTCTCAAATAACTCCTGCCATTATTACTCAAGCGGAAACTTTAGCCCAAGCTTTTAACAGCAAATTATGGTTAATTCACATTGCTGAACCAGATCCTGATTTTGTTGGCTTTAAGACAGGACCTCAGCCTAAGCGCGACCGCTGGGCACAAGAGTTTCGTAAAGAACATCAACAGATTCAAGATTTGGCAGAGGAGCTGCGGCAAAAAGGTCTTAATACGGTGGCTTTGTTAACTCAAGGTTCTACAGTAGAAACTATTTTGGCAGAGGCAAAAAAATTAGCTGCTGATTTAATTATAGTAGGGTCTCATGGACGCAGTGGTATTGAGAAATTTTTTGCGGGTAGTGTTAGTGAGGGTATTTTGCATGGTGCCCATTGTCCAGTTTTGCTAATTCCTTCTAGTTGGCGATCGCCAGAAACACTAGAAAATTGAGGAGTCAGGAGTCAGGAGTCAGGAGTCAGGAGTCAGGAGAAATGGGAATTATAGAGGAGACAGTAGGAAGAATCGTCCCTTGATTTTTCTGCCCAACTCTTGACTAAAATCCGCTTCTAATTGAACCATTATATCATGTCCGGTTGAATAGTTACACTTTGGAGGAGGGAAGGCAGAGGGCAGAAAGCAGAAGGCAGAAGGGAAAGAAAAGTTCAAAGGGAGAAGGTTTTTTTATAACTGATTATCCGGACATGATATTACCACCTAAAACCTCGCACTTTTTGATACTTAAAAAGGCTAAAACCTTTATATGTCAATACTTTTATATTTAATTAGGGCTTGCTGAATAAAGCTAAAAGTCACGATAGCTAAGGCTCAAGAGCTTTTTATATTCAGTTTATCTCCAAGTTTATGGCTCTTATTGGCATCAATTTACTGAAATTTTCTGCTGAAATTCAAGAAAATTTCTTCACATAAAATGGCCGAAACCGTTGCCTGTTCCCTGCGTCTCCGCGTCTCCGCGTCTCCGCGTCCCCGTGTCCTACCCCACCAACCAATTTTTTCAGCAGACCCTAATTAGCAAGCCCTAATTACCAAAATATTTTTGATATAAATCTGGAACTAATTGTAATCCTCCTGAACTGATAATATCTGATTCAATTATGCCTTTATTTCTGATATATTCAGCAATGAATTCACGAATTTCTGTAGAAGATTGCCAAATTATTTTTCCTTCTTTAAACATCACATAACCACCACCACCATTAGCGCGATAACTATTTATAGCAATTCGTAAAACTTGATTTGGTTCGATATTTTTTCCATCTAACTGTAACTTAGTAATTCGTTTTCCTTCTGGTTTAGTAATATCGACTATGTAATCTATTCCACTATACAAATCCCAGTTATAACCAAGAGAATTTTCCACCAAAACTTCTTCAGGAATAGTGGGTAAATTATCGGGAGTAACTTGTTTAAAATAAGCAGTACTTTTTTCTAATGCACAACGCAAAATATCCCCATTAATTTCTAGAACTAACAAATAGTTATCGTAATTATAGATACTGTAAACATCTCTCCTAGTAATTTTTCCTGGAGTAATTTTACCAGTGTTATTAAAAATAGAAGTCAGAGAAATATTTACAGGATAACCTGCTGCTTCTGCTGCTTGTATTTGTACCTGATTAATTAAATTTGATAGCTGACTCTGATGAAAGCGTGCTTTTGTACCACCATAAAATTCAGTTTTTGTCACACCAATAGCTTGATCAATATAGCGTAATGTTTGCTGATGATATGGTAAAGAAAGTTGGGAAATTTTCTGTTCTGGCTCAATATCAGTAACATATAAATTAGTAGAATCTTTAGCAATAACTTCCCACTTTTTACCCCGACGCTCTAATACTAAAGTATACTTACTTAGAGCTTTTCCCCAAAAAGAAGGTTCTGCAATTAAAACATTATTCACTATAACTTTAGGAACATCGTGATGTGAATGTCCTGCCATAATTAGATCGATATCTTTTACCTGTTGTGCTAATTCTAGGGTGAGATTTGCATCAGGAATACAGCCAGTTTCTTTCCACTCTTGAAGATCGGTTAACCAAGCGGAAGCCAGCCTTTTATCTTTTGGTACTTTAGAAAAACCACTATGTTGAACAATAGTAATTACATCTGCACCATCATTTCGCATTTGAGGAATATATTTTTGGGCAGTATTTATGAGATTCTCAAAAGTTAATCCAGCTATATTTTCAGATGGCACCCAGTTAGAAGTTGCAGGAGTAATTAAACCAAGAATGCCAACTTTTACACCATCAACATTTTTAATGACATAAGGTTTAAATGCTGAAGTTCCATCACTTTTGTAGATATTAGCACAAACTATGGGGAAATTAAGCTGACTTATCCAATGGGAAAGCACATTAGTACCATAATCAAACTCATGGTTTCCTAAAGTAGCAGCATCAAATTTGAGAGCATTCATGGTTACTGCCATCGGATGTACTGCTTCTGTGTCAATTCGATTATAGTAATAAGTTAATGGTGTACCTTGAATTGTATCGCCGGCATCAATAAGCAGTAAATTAGGATTTTTAGCTCGTTCCTGCGCGATTAAACTAGCGACTTTTGCTAATCCCCATTCTGCGGGTTGATTAGTATAGTAGTTATAAGGCATAAGGTTGCCATGAAGATCGCTAGTTTCCAGAATGGTGATGGTTTTGGTTGGGGGTTTTGATGTTATCAAGGGAATAAATAGTAATATAAGTGTAAATAACAAAGGAAGGCAGAAGGCAGAAGGCAGAAGGGAAAGAATAAGGTGAGAAGGTACAAAGTTTTTCATCAACTAATTAATTGTCCGGATTCCATATGAGGCTTTTAGCAATTATTAATTTTTAATCTGAAAATACACGTCTAGATCACTTCTATATCTGGCGTTGGTGATGCGTGGCTATGATTGTGCTTTAATGGCTATTGCCTAACTATTAACTGAAAAGCATTTTATATTTTGCCAAATTTAGGTTTCATAGCTTGATTCAGCAACGCCGGGTTTTAGTCCCCATACAATTGATTCTGTCTCCTGTATTCTGTCTCCTGACTCCTTCTTCAAATAAGCCTGTTAAAAACAGTGGGATAGGTTCATACATTTATTCAGCAACGCCAAATTTCTGTTTAACAACCATTGGCATATTTCCTGGTGCTGCCATAGTTAACCCTCTGCGGACAGGTTGGATAGATTTATTGGAAACTAACTTGAGTTCGCACTTTGATAAAATAGTTGCCAAAACTAATTTCATTTCAAATAAAGCGAGAGCTGAACCAATACAACGACGACTTCCTCCTCCAAAAGGTAAATATTCATAAGGTGAAAATTGTCGTTCGAGAAAACGTTCTGGTTTAAATTTTTTAGGTTCTGGATAAAGATCCTCTCTTTGATGAGTTAGATAAATAGAAGGAACTACTACCATTCCTGGTTCAAGTTGATAACCCATAATTTCTACAGGTTTCTGGACAACTCTAGGAAAAGCATTTATGGCAATGGGATAGAGACGCAAAGTTTCTTGACAAACAGCGCTGAGGTAGGGAAGTTTAGTAATGGCAACTTTGTCTGGGTTAGTGGGGAGAGTCGCTAATTCTGCTAATAGTTTTTCCCGCACCACCGGAATTTTATCAATCCAATATAATGCCCAAGCTAAAGCTGAAGCAGTAGTTTCGTGACCCGTAAGCAGTAATGTCAGAAGTTCATCCTTAATTTCTTCGTCACTGATACGATCGCCTGCTTCGTCACGCGCTTCTAGCAGTAAACTGAGGATATCATCACGATGATTTGCTTCTTCCCTAGCAGTTTCAATTTCTGCGAACATTAGCTCATCAATTTTTTGCCTTTTTCGTAAAAATCTACCCCAGGGACTCCAAGGACCCAAGTCTTTTCGCAAGAAACTGAAAAATAGAAAAGTGGAGGTGAGCGGAGAGCTAATAGAGTCAAGGACATCAGACAGAAGTATTCTTAGTTGTTCGTAACGTTCCCCTCGATCTAAACCAAATACCGCGCCAAGGATGACTTTGAGGGATATTTCTTGAGTTGACCTACGGATGGGGAAAGGTTTATCTATTTGCCACCGATTAATAACGTCAGAGGTAATATTGTATATTAAGTCCCCATAAGTACGCATTCGATCACCATGAAAAGGCGGCATTAATAGTTTTCTTTGACGTTGATGGCGATCGCCATTTTGCACAAGTAGAGAATTTCTGCCCACAATGTATTGTAGAGGGCTATTACTACCACCTGAGCTAAAGGTATCAGGGTCAGCAATAAAAATTTGTTGAATAGCTTTAGGGTTACAGAAATAGATAAAAGGAATCTTGGAGTTAGTGTTAGTCCTGAAGATATCTCCGTATTGAGAATATCGCTCCTCTATTGTTTGTAAGGGACGAAAAACAAATTTCCAAGTCCGAACTCTTCGTTGTAAAGGGGACAATGCAGGGCCATCAGGTAATACCATTTTTGCTTTGCTAATTATGTCAGAGTTACTTCATCTATTTTGATTCATTTACCAGTGAGATGGGAAGGTTTATAGAACCCTTATGGGAGCTATTAAAAAAAAATATAGGGGAATGTGGGGAGTGTGGGAAGTGTGGGGAGATGGTGAAGAAGGAAGCAAATTTCCACCTTTTCCCCCTGTTCTATATTGTTCTCTTGCTCTCCTACCTGACTCCTGACTTCTGATTCCTGACTCCTGACTCCTGACTCCTGATTCTGTTATTAAGAAACAGTAGAAATTTCATCTATATGGTAAAGCTTGAATAACTATAAAAGCAGACTCTAGGCAAATATTATAGGAATCTAAAAATCCATTAGCTAGTCTAACGAGATTAAGAAGTTTCCTTATAGAATATAGCAGTCGAAGCAAAGGGCGTGGACATTCCTAAATGCTCAAACCCAGTCATAGATTACTTCTAATTTTTGACTTTTGATTTTTGACTTCTGACTTGCACTATAACTCCTGTGTGGCAAAGCTAATTGCTACCTTTGTCTTTCTACTACAGAAAAATTAATAACGGTTAAATTTATGGAGGAGTAATGAATCAATATATCAACCCTACTACTGAAAATCAAATTCAGGTAGAAGACGATCGAACCGGCATGAGTGTCACTACTCTCAGACGTGCTCTAGCAGATAACCTGTTTTATTTGCAGGGGACTTATGAGTCCATGGCAAAACAAGATGATTTTTACAGAGCTTTAGCTTATACCATACGCGATCGCTTACTCCAACGCTTTCTTTCTACAATTCGTACATATAATGAGAAAGATGTTAAGGTAGTATATTATCTCTCTGCCGAATTTCTCATGGGTCGTCACCTGGGTAATAGTTTGATTAACCTGGGAATTTATGAACAAATTCGTCAAGCTATCACCGAATCTGGGTTAAATTTAGACGAACTACTGGAACAAGAAGACGACCCTGGTTTAGGGAATGGTGGTTTGGGTAGATTAGCAGCTTGTTTTCTGGACTCTTTAGCTACTTTAGAAATTCCGGCCATGGGGCACGGTATTCGCTACGAGTTTGGCATTTTCACCCAAACTGTACAGGATGGTTGGCAAGCAGAAATCCCTGATAAATGGTTACGTTTCGGCAACCCTTGGGAAATAGCTCGTCCTGCTGAAAAAGTAGAAATCAAGTTTGGAGGCCATACAGAGGGATACCATGATGATAAAGGCCACTATCGAGTAACTTGGGTTCCCGATGAAACTGTAATTGGTATTCCTTATGATACCCCTGTTCCTGGCTATAAAGTAAATACTGTAAACCCTCTACGTTTGTGGCGAGCAGAAGCTAGTGTAGACTTCAGATTTGAAGAGTTCAATGCTGGAAACTATGACGGTGCAGTAGCAGATAAAATGAGTTCGGAGACGATCTCCAAAGTTCTCTATCCAAATGATAATACTCCTCAAGGTAAGGAACTCCGTCTGAAGCAACAATATTTCTTTGTTTCTTGTGCTTTACAAGACATTATCCGTAGACATTTATCTCACAACAAAAATCTAGACAACTTATACGAGAAAGCAGCCATTCAACTGAATGATACTCACCCTGCTGTAGCGATCGCGGAGATGATGCGCTTGTTAATTGATGAGTACGATATGGACTGGGAGCGTGCTTGGCATATTACTCAAAATACTTTTGCCTACACTAACCATACTTTGCTACCTGAAGCGTTAGAGCGTTGGGCAATTAGTTTGTTTGGTCGCCTTCTCCCTCGCCACCTAGAAATTATCTATGAAATTAATCGGCGCTTTTTAACTCAAGTGCAAACTTGGTTTCCTAAAAACCCGGAATTGCTTGCCCGTGTTTCTCTGATTGAGGAGGGAGCAGAAAAATCTGTGCGGATGGCTAATTTAGCTACTGTTGGTAGTCATGCTGTCAATGGAGTAGCAGCACTGCACACAGAATTGTTGAAAAAAGGTGTGCTTAAAGATTTTTACCAACTTTTCCCAGACAAATTCTTAAATAAGACTAATGGAGTGACTCCCCGTCGTTGGGTTTTACTGAGTAACCCCAAACTTTCTGCCCTATTCTCTGAGAAACTGGGAGGAGATAGTTGGTTGCGAGATTTCGACCAACTACGGCAACTAGAAAAATATGTTGATGATGCAGAATTTCGGAATCGTTGGCGAGCAATAAAGCAAGAGAATAAGGCTAAGTTGGCAGAACGTATTCTCAAGCATAATCGGATTGAGGTGGATATTAATTCTCTGTTTGATATTCAGGTCAAACGTATTCACGAGTACAAACGCCAACATTTGGATGTATTCAACATCATTACTCTGTATAACCGCATTAAGCAAAATCCAAACATTGATATTCCACCCCGCACGTTTATTTTTGGTGGCAAAGCTGCTCCTGGTTACTACATGGCTAAGTTGATTATTAAGTTGACTAATGCTGTTGCTGATGTAGTTAATAACGATCCTGATGTGCGCGGTCGCCTGAAAGTTGTCTTCCTGGCAAACTTTAATGCTTCCCTTGGTCAGATTATTTATCCTGCTGCCGATCTTTCCGAGCAAATTTCTACTGCTGGTAAGGAAGCATCCGGAACTGGTAATATGAAGTTTGCCATGAATGGAGCGATGACTATTGGTACTCTTGATGGAGCTAATATTGAAATTCGCGAAGAAGTTGGAGCAGAAAACTTTTTCTTATTTGGAATGACTGCTCAAGAAGTTTTCGAGTTGAAGGCAAAGGGTTATAAACCTATGGAATACTACAATACTAATGCTGAACTCAAAGCAGTAATTGACCGAATTGCTAGCGGTCGCTTTAGCGAAGGTAATCCTAACTTATTCAAGCCTTTGATTGATTCTCTACTGTACAATGACCAATATATGCTACTAGCTGATTATCAAAGCTATATTGAATGTCAGGAGCGGGTTGGTAAAGTTTTCCAAGACCAGGAGAAATGGACAAAAATGTCTATCTATAATTCTGTTCGCATGGGTAAATTCTCTTCTGACCGAACAATTATGGAGTATGCAAAGGAGATTTGGGGAGCACAACCAGTCAAGATCGACCAAGAAACTTATACTCAAGATAATGCTGGTTTGAAGGTAGATTCTTAATTTACTAGATGGGGCAGGTTCATCTCAACTTAATGTTGAGCAATTAATTTAATGTGGAACCCGCCTAATACGGCATTGCTGAATACTGGGATGATTTCGACTGACACGGGGACACGGAGACACGGAGACACGGGGATTATGGTTTTTGCTCTCTGACAAAATCATCCCGCAATTATGCAATGCCCCCAATACTGTAGGTTGGGTTAAGCGGCAGCGCAACCCAACAAAAATAACTGTCTGTTGGGTTTATCCTACAGATAAGACTTGCCAAGGATTGAAATCCTTGGCTAATAGTTTAAGTCATCTAAAGATGACTCTTGAGGAGTATGCTATCTTTTTGATCTTTAATTAGGGTTTGCTGATTAAATATCGCGCTTATTGACTGATATTGGTTTGAGCAATTTTAGATCTGGAAAAAGTGCGAGTTTTTCGGTGGTAATGGTTCAAAAATTCAGGATTTTGGGTGCATAGTAGGGCAGAACCATCTTGAGAAAATTCTTACTCCTACCTCCTCCAAATTCCCATTTCTCCTGTCTTCCCCTCCACCGGAGGGGGAGGGGCGAGGGGTGGGTTGCCTCCTGTCTCCAGTATAGCTGTCTCCTACAAAGAGCAAAAAGACTTTTTCAGCAAGCCCTAATTATATTGTGGTTAAGTCAGTGCAATTTGATCTAAAGCCCAACTACGAGCCTAATTATAACTGTTTTACTAAACATACTATTATTCTGAATTCCTGAAAAAAATGCAAGACAAAATATTAGCTAAAGAAAGACAATTCCACGATATTTGGGCATCAACTATTGATATAGAAGGTATTCGAGTAGTTGATTATTTTGAAAGTTGTACGGCACCAGAAAATAGATTTATTCTCCAACAAATGGGAGATTTAACTGATAAATATTTGTTAGATTTAGGTTGTGGTGCGGGGGAAAATAGTGTTTATTTTGCTAAAAAAGGAGCGCGGTGTGTGGCGACAGATTATTCTCCTGGAATGGTAGATGTTGCTGTTAAGTTGGCTGAAACAAATGGGGTACAAATTGAGGGTAAAGTTATGGATGCAATGGCTTTAGAATTTCCCGATAATACTTTTGATTTTGTTTATGCTTCTAATTTACTTCATCACTTACCAAATCCAAAGTTAGCAATTAGAGAAATGCACCGCGTTCTGAAACCTGGTGGTAAAGCTTGTTTTTGGGACCCGTTGAAACATAATCCTGTGATTAATGTTTATCGGCGTATTGCTACAAAAGTTAGAACTGAGGATGAAATGCCTCTGGATATTAATCTGGTTAATTTTATTAAATCTCTCTATTCAGAAACAGCTTACGATACATTTTGGCTGGCAACTTTGTGGATTTTTTTAAGGTTTTATTTAATTGAAAAAGTTGACCCAAATAAAGAGCGTTATTGGAAAAAAATTATTATTGAACATCAAAGATTAGAACCAATGTATCGGAAATTAGAAAGATTAGATGGGGTATTAAAAAAATTGCCTTTGATGAAAAGATTTGCTTGGAACTTGGCAGTAGTTACAACTAAATAGTTCGGTTATAGCAGAAGGAAGAAGGAAGAAGAAAGGTAAGCATTCAGCCGTCAGCTATCAGCCATCAGCTATTGCTTTTAGTTTACGATAAAAGCTTTATTAATTGTCTTACTACAAAAGTTAGCTCCCTTGTCCTTAAAGTCATTTGTGAATTTAAACACTGTCCTATATGAGAGAGTCTTGTTGCTGATAGCTGACAGCTAATAGCTGAATGCTTACGAAGAAAGAAGGAAGAAGGAAAAGTATTACGTTGTCTGAGTTTTAAACTTTTGAACTGTCCTCACCTTTCCTTCGACTGCTATAAATACAGCAGAAGGAAGAAGGAAAAATCTGGTGGAGTTTCTGCGTAAGTCCTGATAAAATAATAGTCAAGTATTGATATAAAATTATGCCTGCTAAAGATATATTCCATGATGCTGTTAAAAACGCCTTAATCAAAGAAAATTGGACAATTACTGATGACCCCCTTTATCTAGAATTTGGTGGAGTTGATATGTATGTCGATCTGGGTGCTGAAAAACTTATTGGTGCTGAAAAAGAGGGAAAAAAAATCGCAGTTGAAATCAAAAGTTTTCTTCGACAGTCTCTAATTTCTGAATTTCATAGCGCCTTGGGGCAATTTATTAACTATCGAACAGTATTAAGGAGGAATCAAACAGGTATAACTCTCTATTTAGCTATATCTGAAGATGCTTATGAAAGTTTTTTTACTCTTATTTTCACCCAAGTAGTAGTTGAAGAAAATGAAATTAAATTAATTGTCTATGATGCGAAAAAGGAGGTTATTGTGCAATGGAAAAATTAGCTAAATATCGAGAAAATATCAAAAAGATTATTAGCGACTATAGTCAATATAAACCATCTTATGGAGATATAGAAGTACAAATTATTTTTGATGAAGAACGAGACCATTATCAACTGATAAATGTAGGTTGGCACGGCAATAGACGAGTACGGGGTTGTGTGTTGCAAATAGATATTAAAAATGAAAAAATTTGGATACAACATGATGGTACAGAAATTGGTATTGCTAGTGAATTAGTAGATTTAGGAGTACCATCGTCAGATATTGTTCTAGCTTTTCACGCACCCTATAAACGAAAATATACAGGTTTTGCTGTGTCTTGAAAAGAAAAAAAACACAGTTTCTATGCAAAACTAAACCTACTGTATAATAGACATCTCCAATAATAAAAAATCAAATCAATTATCGCACAGAAATTATCAATTCTTCCCCTCCTGGGAGGGCTATGCTTTACCCACATATTTCTTAACATAAAACTTGACAAAACTGACAAATTATGGGTAAGTCTTAGTTCGGCTTTTTTGGGAGAAAAATGTATGAAAAAGCACATTTATCCGTGAAATTTTAAGTATTTTTACTTAGATAATATGATTTTTTCTCCGTGTCTCCCCCTCTCCGTGTCTCCCCGTCCGCACAAGGGTTTCAGGAGTTATGGGTAAGGGATAGCTGGGAGGGGGAGGGGCGAGGGGTGGGTTCCCTACTCCCTACTCCCTCTTTTCTGGAGATGTCTAATTGTCAACGTTCGGAGGATATTTTGGGAACACCATCACACAAACGCTTATCGCTTTCACTAACAGTGGGGTTATTTTCTAGGTAGTCGCGCATCCAGTCACAAGCCCACTGATGGAGGCGATCGAACGATTCTATATTTCGCCACAATTTTACTGTTTTGTCAGCACTGACAGTGGCAATAGTCTCTCCATCGGGACTAAATGCTATACCATTGACCCAATTCTGATGCCCGGTGAGAGTCTGCAATAATTTCCCCTGTTGGTTCCACAATTTTCCTGTTTTGTCAGCGCTGGCAGTAGCAATAATTTCTCCATCCGGGCTAAATGCTATACCATTTACCCAATTCTGGTGCCCAGTGAGAGTCTGCAATAATTTTCCCTGTTGGTTCCACAATTTTCCTGTTTTGTCAGCGCTGGCAGTAGCAATAATTTCTCCATCCGGACTAAATGCTACACTCAAGACTGAATTATTATGACCGATGAGAGTTTGCAATAATTTCCCCTTTTGATTCCACAATTTTACTGTATTGTCAGCACTGGCAGTAGCAATAATTTCTCCATCCGGACTAAAGGCTACACCATTGACCGAATTATCATGGCCGATGAGAGTCTGCAATAATTTCCCCTGTTGGTTCCACAATTTTACTGTCTTGTCACCGCTGGCAGTGGCAATAGTCTCTCCATCAGGACTAAATGCTATACCATCGACTGTATCCTCATGCCCGGTGAGAGTCTGCAATAATTTTCCCTGTTGGTTCCACAATTTTACTGTATTGTCACCACTGGCAGTGGCAATAGTCTCTCCATCCGGACTAAATGCTATACCTCTAACCCAATTCTGATGCCCGGTGAGAGTCTGCAATAATTTTCCCTTTTGGTTCCACAATTTTCCTGTATTATCACTACTGGCAGTAGCAATAGTCTCTCCATCCGGACTAAAGGCTATACCATTGACCCAATTCTGATGCCCGGTGAGAGTCTGCAATAATTTTCCCTTTTGGTTCCACAATTTTACTGTCTTGTCATCACTGGCAGTAGCAATAGTTTCTCCATCGGGGCTAAATGCTACACCCCAGACCCAATTTTGATGCCCGGTAAGAGTCTGCAATAATTTTCCTTTTTGGTTCCACAATTTTACTGTATTATCACTACTGGCAGTGGCAATAGTCTCTCCATCAGGACTAAAGGCTATACCATTGACCCAATTATTATGCCCGGTAAGAGTCTGCAATAATTTTCCTTTTTGATTCCATAATTTGACTGTATTATCACTACTGGCAGTGGCAATAGTCTCTCCATCAGGACTAAAGGCTATACCATTTACCCAATTATCATGCCCGGTAAGAGTCTGCAATAATTTTCCTTTTTGATTCCATAATTTGACTGTATTATCACTACTGGCAGTGGCAATAGTCTCTCCATCAGGACTAAAGGCTATACCATTTACCCAATTATCATGCCCGGTAAGAGTCCACAATAATTTTCCCTTTTGATTCCATAATTTCACTGTATTGTCAGCACTGGCAGTGGCAATAGTCTCTCCATCGGGACTAAATGCTACAGCTCTGACCGTATCCTCATGGGCGCTAAGAGTCTGCAATAATTTTCCTTTTTGGTTCCACAATTTCACTGTATTGTCAGCACTGGCAGTAGCAATAGTCTTTCCATCAGGACTAAATGCTACACCTCTGATGTTATCCTCATGAGCGGAAAGAGTCTGCAATAATTTTCCTTTTTGGTTCCACAATTTCACTGTATTGTCAGCACTGGCAGTGGCAATAGTCTCTCCATCGGAACTAAATGCTACACCAAAGACCCTATCCTCATGTCCCTGAAGGTAGTTAAGTTCTTGATACTTTCCATCATCTGTATACATAGCTTGACTCAGAGCATCTGTAATTTGCATTTTGCTATCAACCTGGGGTTGGAATATTAAATTAGACTTTGGTAGTTGTTTTACTGCTCTTAAAGCTTGCAGCATTGCTTCCCAATGTTTATTTGACTCAGATAATAATTTAGCAGTAATACTGTTTCGCACTGCTTTTGCTTCTGCTACCTTGAAACTTGCTCGCCAGACTGTCACTGCAGTAATAGTTGCTGCTATAAACGAGAGTACCAATACTGCAAAACTTATCCGCAGTCGCTTTTCTGCTTTCCGTTTCGCCTCATCCAATATTTGATTTGCCTTTGCCTGAGCATCCAATTTTATCTGCGCTTCTAACTTTTCCAGCTCGATCGCCTGTTTTTCTACCTCCTGAGCAGCAGCTAAAAATTGATAGTCGCGATCGCTCAGACTTTTATCAACCGACCACGCTAAAGCATCTGCCAATGCTTGACCCCGTAACAGTCGCGACTCATCCTTACATCCCGACTTCTCCCAAGCAGTAAATGCTTCAGAGTAAGGGCGCAACTTTCCTAACTCCTTTTCCACCCACTGGAGGTTAAATACTTCTCGATAAGTACGGTTAGCAACTTGTAACTGACCTTCTTGTTTTATTACTAAACCTGTGAGGCGAAGTTCCATTTGGTCAGGGTTGTCATTTGCCTGGGTGTGGGACCTACCCCTCGCCCCTCCCCCTCTCAGGAGGCAGTGGGGAGTATTACTTCTGAGTTCTGATTTCTGAGTTCTGACTTCTAAAGTGTGGGGAGTATCACTTCTGAGTTCTGATTTCTGAGTTCTGAGTTCTAAAGTGTGGGGGATTAAAACCTGCTGATATAAACCCAATAACCGACTTGCCCGTTTTTCATTGAATAAAAGGCGATCGCGAATGGTCTTTAAATGTTCTGGATCGTCATGTACTTGCCAATTGTCTATGATTTTCTGTCTGAGCAAATCGGCCACCCATTCCGTCTCCTGGCGATCGGGTACAATTTCTGGACTATCCTTAATTAATTTACAAACCTTCTGAGTCAAAAATGGTTGTCCCCCAGTCCAATCTAAAATTACCTCCATCAACTTATTAATATTGGTAGTTTTTTCCACTAAACCTTTTGCTAAGGGTTCTACTTCAGTTAACCGAAAACCTGTTAATTTTATCGGTCTACCAATATTAAAAGGAGTGTGTTTTTTCTCTTTAATTAAATCTGCCGGAGTTGCGACTCCTATCATCACAAAAGTTAATCGTTGATAATCTGAATTATTTGCCCGTTTGTTATAACAATCTCGGACAACTGCAAAAAAGTCATCAGTATTAAAAGGTAGGCTCAGTATACTATCTATTTCATCCAGAAAAATTACTATTTTCTCAGAAATTGTCGGCAATAAAGTTTCACCAATAAATTTACTAAAACGTTTGACATTAGAAAGTTGACTATTATTTTCCCACAGTTCTTCAATATCAAAATAATCGTCTAAATTTAAGCTAGTTAAAATAGTATCAATAATACTGGCATACCATTCTGAAGGGGTAATATCATGGGTGCCAATTTCTGTCATATCAATACTGACACAGGCAATATTTTCCTGTTGTAAGCGTTGCATGGTTTTGACCCGTAAACTAGATTTTCCCATTTGTCGGGAGTTTAAAACATAGCAAAATTCTCCATTTTTTAAGTCTTGATATAAGTCTTCATCAGCTTGTCTTTTGACATAAGTTGTGGCATTAAGTGGGAGACTACCACCGACATAATATTCGTAATTATTCATAGTTAATATAATTAATATGTAAGCATTCAGCCGTCAGCTATCAGCACTTCAGCTATTGCTTTTAATTTAAGATAAAAGCTTTATTAATTGTCTTACTAGAAAAGTTGATTCCCTTGCTCTTAAAGTCAGTTGTTAATTTAAACACTGTCCTATATGAGATAGTCTTTTTGCTGTTAACGCAGTTCCTCCGGAGGAGGTTAGCTGACAGCAAGCTAGCTGTTTGCGCAGCATTCCGCAGGAAATGCTTAGGTTAATATAGTTAAGTAGGTAGGGATAATTAAATCTCACGAAGTCCGCAGCAGGCTTCATTAATGGATAATGGATAATTACCTCTAGTTAGGGTTTGCTGAAAAAGTCTTATGGGTGAAGGTAGGAGACAGGAGAAATGGGAATTTGGAGGAGGTAGGAGCTAAGTTTTGTTCCAAGATTGTTCTGCCCAACTCTTGACCAAAATCCTGAATTTTTGAACCATTACCACCTAAAACCTCGCACTTTTTCCAGACCTAAAATTACTCAAACCAATATCAGTCAATAAGCGCGATATTTAATCAGCAAACCCTAGTTAAAACCGTTACGGAATTGAATATCAGGAAATATTATTTCTCCTCGCTGGCCGATCATCGACCAAGAAAAAAGAATAAATTTTCCCTACCGCGTCAATCCTATCCGTTTTCAAGGAGAGGTAATTATTAATAATTAATAATTAATAATTAATTGTTGAAGCTACGCTTCACTGGCAATGACGACCTTAGTCGGGTGTTCTGTAATGAAACATAATGTCTGGACAATAGGATTTTTAACTGGACTAATATTAAGTTTAAGTAACATTGATAGAGCTGTGACAGTTCAATCTAAATCAGTTGATAATTTGGCACAATCTCAAGATATTGCTAGGTCAGCTAAACTTACAGCTAGTCAACTGGAACGGTTAGTTTCTATAGATAAAAAAAAGATAGAACTAGGAGAAAAAAGTAAGAAAGGTATAGATGAATTTAAAGTCATTTTACCAACTTTTATTCCACCTGGTTTCAATGTAGATGACCTAGAAATTATAGATAATAACTCGGAATTAAGTTACAGACTTGTTTATCGAAATAGTAATAATTCCTGTTTTTATCTGATTAAGACAACGAATTTAAAACCTCGTCAGTCTCCTGACTATGGTATCAATGTTTGGGAAGTTGTTGAAGTTGATTCACCTATTTTGGGAAAGGTTTATCTTGACTACTATCAATCTGGTGTGATATCTAGTCAGCCTTGTATTAGATTAAGAACGTCTGAAAATATCGAATTTGAATCTCCAGTATGGGCAAAAAAATGCAAAGTTATTAGTATGCAAGAAGCAGTTAAAATTATAGAATCTTTGCAATACTTAAGTCCTTAAAGTAGAAGGTAAAAAAATGAAACTTAACATAATGAAACTTAAGATCTGGAAAATAGTTTTTTTAACAGGACTAATATTAAGTTTAATTAACATTGATAAAGCTGTGACAATTCAATCGAAATCCGTTGATACTTTAGCGCAATCTCAAGGTATTGCTAGGTCAGCTAAACTTACAGCTAGTCAACTAAAGCGCTTAGTTTATGTAGACAAAAAAAAGATAGAGCTAGTAGGGGGAAGAGGTCATATAACTATAGATGAATTTAAAGTCATTGTATCAACTTTTATTCCCCCTGGTTTCAAGGTAGATAAACTAGAAATTATAGATAACCAATCGGCATTAAGTTACTATATTGTGTACCGAAATTCTAATAATTATTGTTTCCTAGTTTATAGAAGAGAAAATCCATACCGTCCTTTTAATTTTATCGGTCTACTATCAATATTAAAAGGAGTGCGTTTTTTATCCTTAATTAAATCTGCTGGAGTTGCAACTCCTATCATGGCAAAAGTTAACCGTTGATAATCAGAATTATTATCTCGTTTGTTATAAAAACTTCGGATAACTGCAAAAAAATCATCAATATTAAAAGGTAGGCTGAGGGTACTATCTATTTCATCAATAAAAATTACAATATGTTGCTCAATTGAAGGCAATAAAATTTCACTAATAAACTTACTAAATCGTTTCACATTAGAAAGTTTACTATCAGCCTCCCAAAGTTCCTCAATATCAAAATCATCATCTAAATTTAAACCATTCAAAATAGTATCAATAATACTGGCATACCACTCTGAAGGGGTAATATCATTGGTACCAATTTCTTTCATATCAATACTGACACAAGCAATATTTTCCTGTTGTAAACGTTGTATTGTTTTGATCCGCAAACTAGATTTACCCATTTGCCGGGAGTTTAAAACATAACAAAAATATCCATTTTTCAAACCTTGATATAAGTCTTCATCAGCTTGTCTTTTGACATAAGTTGTGGCGTAAAGTGGAAGACTACCACCAAGATAATATTCGTAATTATTCATAATTAATATAATTAGGGTTTGCGCTCAAAAGTCTTTTAGTAGGGGTAGGAGACAGGAGACAGGAGACAGGAGGAATGGGAATTTATAGGGGGTAGAAGTAAGAATTTTCCAAAGATTGTCTTGCCCAACTATGCGCCTAAAATACTAACTTTTTAAGCGTTTTAGACTAAAACAGGCGCACTTTTTTCTACACTACCTACTCCCTAAAGTCCTAGAATTTTGTACCTCATCAACTCCAAAACTGCTGTAATTATTGATATTTGTACTTGATACACTCTATAGCAATTATTACTAACTGATAACTGATAACTGTTCACTGAAATAACCCAACACCATCACACAAACGTTTATCGCTTTCACTGACAGTGGGGTTATTTTCAAGGTAGTCACGCATCCAGTTGCAAGCCCACTCATAAGGAAACCTCCAACCATTCCATAATTTCACTGTATTGTCATAACTTGCAGTGGCAATAGTCTCTCCATCAGGGCTAAATGCTACACCCCTAAAACTCTCATGGCCGGTGAGAGTCTGCAATAATTCCCCCTGACGGTTCCATAACTTCACTGTTTTGTCAAGACTAGCAGTGGCAATAGTCTCTCCATCAGGACTAAATGCTACACCTGTAACCGAAAACTTATGACTGGTTAGAGCCTGCAATAATTGACCCTTACGGTTCCATAACTTTACTATATTGTCACGACTAGCAGTGGCAATAGTTTCTCCATCCGGGCTAAATGCTACATCATCAACCGAATTCTCATGCCCAGTGAGAGTCTGCAACAATTCCCCCTGACGGTTCCATAACTTTGCTGTTTTGTCATAACTAGCAGTGGCAATAGCCTCTCCATCGGGACTAAATGCTACATCCCAGACCGCATCCTCATGGCCGATGAGAGTCTGCAATAATTGACCCTGATGGTTCCACAACTTTACTGTATTGTCACCACTAGCAGAAGCAATAGTCTCTCCATCAGGACTAAATGCTACACCATAAACCGAATCCTTATGGCCGATGAGAGTCTGCAATAATTGACCCTGACGGTTCCACAACTTTGCTGTATTGTCACCACTAGCAGAAGCAATAGTCTCTCCATCGGGACTAAATGCTACACCATAAACCGAATCCTTATGGCCGATGAGAGTCTGCAATAATTGACCCTGACGGTTCCACAACTTCACTGTATTGTCAGCAGTGGCAATAGTCTCTCCATCGGGGCTAAATGCTACATCCTCAACCGGATACTTATGACTGATGAGAGTCTGCAATAAATTTCCCTGACGGCTCCACAACTTTGCTGTATCGTCACCACTAGCAGAAGCAATAGTCTCTCCATCGGGACTAAATGCTACACCATAAACCGAATCCTTATGGCCGATGAGAGTCTGCAATAATTGACCCTGACGGTTCCACAACTTCACTGTATTGTCAGCAGTGGCAATAGTCTCTCCATCGGGGCTAAATGCTACATCCTCAACCGGATACTTATGGCCGGTGAGAGTCTGCAATAATTCCCCCTGGCGGTTCCACAACTTCACTGTTTTGTCATAACTTGCAGTTGCTATAGTCTCCCCATCCGGACTAAATGCTACATCCCAGACCGCATCCTCATGCCCAGTGAGAGTCTGCAATAATTTACCCTGACGATTCCACAACTTCACTGTTTTGTCATAACTTGCAGTGGCAATAGTCTCTCCATCGGGGCTAAATGCTATACCCTCAACCGGATACTTATGCCCAGTGAGAGTCTGCAATAATTGACTCTGACGGTTCCACAACTTCACTGTATTGTCATAACTTGCAGTTGCTATAGTCTCTCCATCGGGACTAAATGCTACATCATTGAGGGCATTCTCATGGCCGATGAGAGTCTGCAATAATTTGCCCTGACGGTTCCACAACTTCACTGTTTTGTCACGACTCCCAGTAGCAATAGCTTCTCCATCGGGACTAAATGCTACACCTAAGAACAAATTCTCATAGCCGGTGAAAGTTTGCAATAATTTGCCCTGACGGTTCCACAGCTTCACTGTTTTGTCAAGACTTGCAGTTGCAATAGTCTCTCCATCCTGACTAAATGTTACATCCCAGACCGCATCCTCATGCCCATGAAGGCGGTTAATTTCTCGGTACTTTCCATCATCTATATTATATACAGCTTGACTCAGAGCATCTGTTACTTGCATCTTGCTATCCGCCTGGGGTTGGAAGATGAGGTTAGACTTTGGTAGTTGTTTAGCTGCTCTTAAAGCTTGCAACAATGCCTCCCAATATTGATTTGAGTCAGATAATAACTTGGCAGTAATACTTTTACGCACTGCTTCTGCTTCCGCAACCTCGAGATTTGCCCGCCAAACCGTAACTCCAGTAATAGCTGCGACTATAAACGATAGTACCAATACTGCAAAACTTATTCGCAGTCGTTTTTCTGCTTTCTGTTTCACTTCATCCAATATCTGATTTGCCTTTGCCTGAGCATCCAACTCTATCTGCGCTTCCAACTTTTCCAGCTCGATCACGTGTTTCTCCACTTCCTGGGCAGCAGCTAAAAATTGATAGTCGCGATCGCTCAGACTTTTATCTACAGACCACGCTAAAGCATCTGCCAATGCTTGACCCCGTAACAGTCGCGACTCATCCTTACATCCCGACTTCTCCCAAGCATTAAATGCTTCAGAGTAAGGGCGCAACTTTCCCAACTCCTTTTCCACCCACAGTAAATTAAACACTTCTTGATAAATGCGGTTAGCAACTTGTAAGCGTCCTTCTTGTTTTATTACTAAACCTGTGAGGCGGAGTTCCATTTGCTCAGGGTTATCACCTGCTATTATCCCTCCACTATTCAAAACCTGCTGATACAAACCCAATAACCTACTCGCCCGTTTTTCATTAAATAAAAGGCGATCACGAATGGTCTTTAAATGTTCTGGGTCATCATGTACTTGCCAATTGTCTATTATTCTCTGTCTGAGTAAATCGGCCACCCATTCGGCTTCCTGGCCATTAGGTACAATTTCTGGACGATCCTTAATTAACTTACAAACTTTCTGGGTCAAAAACGGTTGGCCTCCGGTCCAATCTAACACTACCTTCATCAACTTATTAATATTGGTAGTTTTTTCTACTAAACCTTTTGCCAATGGCTCAACTTCAGCTAACCGAAAACCTGTTAATTTTATCGCTCTACCAATATTAAAAGGAGTGCGTTTTTTTTCCTTAATTAAATCTGCTGGAGTTGCGACTCCTATCATAGCAAAAGTCAACTTTTGACAATCATAATTATCAGACCGCTTATTATAACAATCTCGGATAACTGCAAAAAAATCATCAATATTAAAAGGTAGACTGATGGTACTGTCTATTTCATCAATAAAAATCACAATATTTTGAGAAATAGATGGCAATAAAATTTCACCGATAAATTTACTAAAACGTTTCACATTAGAAAGTTGGCTATTAGCTTCCCAAAGTTCTTCAATATCAAAATCATCATCTAAATTTAAGCCAGTCAAAATAGTATCAATAATACTGGCATACCATTCTGAAGGGGTAATATCATGGGTGCCAATTTCTGTCATATCAATACTGACACAGGCAATATTTTCCTGTTGTATCCTTCTTGAAGAAATTTATGAACTTGTCTGTCTGGAACTACATTCAACTTTGATTAAAATATTATTCTATGCAACTTTATTATGGCAACTTCTTATAAATTTGGTATTAGATTCGAGGTTTTATCC
>NZ_JAAHHG010000430.1 GCF_010692555.1 Okeania sp. SIO3B5
CAGGAGGGGAATCAGAAACCCACCCCTAACCCCTCCCAGGAGGGGAATCAGAGGGGAACGGGAATCAGGAGGGGGACCTAACCCACCCCTAACCCCTCCCAGGAGGGGAATCAGAGGGGGACTGGAATCAGGAGGGGAATCTAACCCACCCCTAACCCCTCCCAGGAGGGGAATCAGAAACCCACCCCTAACCCCTCCCAGGAGGGGAATCAGAGGGGAACGGGAATCAGGAGGGGGACCTAACCCACCCCTAACCCCTCCCAGGAGGGGAATCAGAGGGGGACTGGAAATTATAATTAATAAGATGAATTACTGTAATTTTAATATTGGCAGGAGGCAGAATAAATCATTAAAAACAGCATAGATTTATCCCTCCTAAGTTGGTACTAAAAGCAACATTAAGAGTTTCCATTGACTTCACTAACCACCAAACTTTACCAGTGGTAGCTCCTTGATAATGATTAAACAGAATAGAAAATTTTTGTTCTAAATAAGGTCTAGCTTGCTGACAAAATAGTACAATCTTCAACAACACACCAATTACTATTGTTGCTCCAAGGTTATTAATCAGGTCATAAAAAACAAAATGTTTTGGTTGTTCAAGACTCTCAACAACGAGAAAATCTAAAGTTTTTTTGCAAGTACCTAAAATTAGAGAATCATTGGGTTTTTGAGTATTATTATCAGACAAAGTATTTTGTAATTTATGATATAATTTGCGATTAAATTGACGTTTACTATAGCCAGGATCGATTGTATCAGTTAAGTACTCATATAGCCCATTTTTAAAATTACGATAAGAACAAGTTAAATCACAATAAGTTTTAAACTGTTGAGCTTGGTCTCGTAATGTTTGGCGACCATGAACTTTTGTTGTAAAATACTTAACTGCTTGATTCAATTCCTCATCTTTCATTAAAGTAGGATTTTCAATAGAATTGGTTTTCCTGCGCAATTTTTGATAAGTGATATATTTAGACAAATCTATTTCATATTTCTGCTGTTTTTTTTGTCTAATAATTTGAATTTCTTGTTGCTCTTCATCGGTACTCTCATCATTGATAAAACAATTTTCATATAGATATGGATATCGATCAATTAATTTTTCTAACTTTCGGTCTACAATTTTTGTATTTTCTTGAGTTTCCCTGATAAACATCTTAGCCAAACGTTGTAAGGCAAGATATTTTTCAGTCTCAGTAAAACTGCGAATTAAAGTGCGTACACGTTTAGAAGTCCAACAAGGGGGTAAGTTAGTTGGTTTTACCTGGAATATATTTACTAACTCTGGAATTGATTTTTGCAGTTGTGGGTTTTGTAACCAACGGTTAATTAAGATGTAACAACTTCTATTGAGAATGTTATGAAATTCTTCTTCATCAGGATCGGCATCAATAATTGTTTCTATTGCCTGCCATATTTCAGGGATAAAGTATCCAGAAGCATCAATAAATAGATCTCTAAAATTACCAATTGACTCTTCAGGGTTTTGTTGACGAGCTAAGTCTTGTAAATGCTGATAAAGTCGCTGTTCTTGTGTGGCAGATTTATGATGATGATTATTATTATTATTTGATAAAGAGCTTAAATTATAACTTGACATTCTTAAAAATCCCCTCTGAAATTAATTATAAGTTTATTTAACTTGTTCTTCAATAAAGTTGATTTTTTCGATAATTATATATAGATTAGTAGAATAGATATTTCAATAATAATTAAATTGCTATTTTGAACGTATTTATTAGACCAATATTTTTGAAATTCTGATAGTAAAATGAGCATATATAAAAATATGATTGATGCTCGTATTTACCTAAAAAAATATATATGTAATGTATGTAATGAATTAGGTAAAATTTGAAATACAGATTAAATTTTGTAATACTCGCTCTCGTAGATTGCTGTCCCATACTATAATATTAGTACTATCATATAACTAATTTCTATCAGCAAAATTAAGTATAAAAATTAGATAAGGCTATAGCTGTTGATCCTACTATGAAATTACTTAAGTTTATGTGAAGATTTGATGAAGAATCCAAGAGTTTATGTAGATTTTCTGATGATTAGTTGACTCAGATGCCAAAGTTGGAAAAATCTGACGTTGTCTGGGTTTCAAACTTTTAATATGTCCAATACATTCATGGCAACTGCTATATAACAAAGTTCAGTCAAGTCCAGTTATGATCGTAACTATCATTACTTACTACTCTTGAGTTATGGAATATATGTTTGTGCAGCACTACGCAAAAGAAACAACAGAATATCAATAATTAACCTTGTTCCTTCTGTCCTAGATCAGTAATCACCTTCTTACTTCTATTATTAAGATTCAGAATAAGCCTGTAATTATAACCTACTTGTCAGAAATAAACATCAAAACTATTATGTGGATCGAGCTGCTTTAGTAAATAATCTTTTAAAAGCGATCGCTATGCTAGAAACACAAGAAATTATATGGCCGAGTTTAATAACAGTTGTATCTTTATTCCTGTATTTTGTTGTGACTATTAATGTTGGTAGAGCTAGATCAAAATACAACATTACGCCTCCTCAAATGACTGGAGAGCCAAATTTTGAACGAGTATTAAGAGTACAACAAAATACTGTAGAACAAATAATTTTATTTTTACCGTCTTTGTGGCTTTTTTCTCTGTTTATTAGCCCATTATGGGGTGCTGGTATTGGCACGGTTTGGGTAGTGGGACGAATTTTATTTGCCTGGGGTTATTATCAGGCGGCAGAGAAGCGAGCTTTAGGGTTTGGTATTAGTTCTTTAGCTATTATAACTTTATTGATAGGTGCTTTAGTAGGAATTTTACTACCCCTATGGAAAACTATTTCATAGCTATAATCAATAATTAATAATTAATAATTAATAATTAATAATTAACAATTAACTCTCCTTGAAAAGAAGAGGATTGACTCAAAGGAAGTTTTTTCCTTATTTCTTCTTTAAAGGAGAGGCTTCAATCCTTAATTATTCGGTAAAAATAGTATCTATACTATACTATTTTAATTTTTTTCATAGATAGTATGAGGTGAAAATAATGTCTGAAAAACAAGTATTTAATATTAATCAAAAACTTTTCAACCAACTGAATGATTGGCAAGAAAAAATGGCAGAAAAAGAAAATTCACAAGCAGAAATAGAGGCAAATAATGAGGCAGATTGCAAGAAGCAAAATATCGACGATACGCAGAAAGAAAAAGAGTAATTAGTATTAGAGCAATTCCTATCAAGGAGAGGTAATTATAGCAATTCCCATACTTATGAGGTACAAAATTCCTTGGTTTTAGGGAGTAGGGAGTAGGGAATAGGGAGTAGTAATTCTGGTTCCGTAGGAATCGATAAAGAAGAAAAACAACTGTACTTCATTAGCTTGGTAAACGCTATATTAATAATTAGGGCTTGCTGAAAAAGTCTTTTTAAGGAGTAGGGGAGCGGGGGAGTAGGGGAGTAGGGGAGAATTTTTTTGCCCAACTATGCGCTAAAAATGCGCTCCATGCATGAGCATGAAGAGCTGAAAACCATGTACTTTTTCAATGCCTAAAAAGGCTAAAACCTTTATCTGGTAATTATTTTAGATTTAATCAGCAAACCCTAATTATTAATTATTAATTATTAATTATTAATTGTTGAACAGGATGTTGTCCATAGAAAGGTAAAGCTTCAGACCAATGCGATCGCTTTCCTTTTTGCCATTCTAAATGAGCTAATTCTAATAGACTTAAAACAGAACTTCCTAAACTATTTTTAACCTTAATTAACTCATAGGAATTTTGCCAGTTTTTCAAAGTTTCTTCCCATACTTCTGGAGTCATTAGTGTTTCTTCTAAAAGAGAATTTATACCGATTTCTTCAAGTTGATAAATAGCTGTAAATAACTGATTTCTTTGAGCTTGCATTTGTAGAGATAAATCCCGATTTTGATTTTTATTTGACCAAGCTACTGCTGCTAAGGTTGAAATTGCAAATAGTGGAATATCTAACTGTTGAGCTAAAGTTCTAGCAGTTACTATACCTATACGAGTACCAGTAAAACTTCCCGGGCCTTTAGCAACAGCAATAAAGCTTAAATCCTGCCAAGTTTGAGGTGGTACAAATTCCTGCAATTTCTGATGTAAATGAGTAGATAAGTCTCGCCCTAAATTCCAAGTTTGCCAGCGGATATCTTCGGCAAAATCAGTAATAGCTAAACCTAATTCGGGACTACTTGTATGAATTCCTAAACCGTATTTTTTCTCTGTATTTGTCATTGTTCTTGAAGGAAGAAGGAAGAGGGAAGAAGAAAGAAGTAAGAAGGAAGAAGGAAGAAGTAAGAAGGAAGAAGTAAGAAGGAAGAAGGAAGAAGGAAGAAGGAAGAAGGAAGAAGGAAGAAGGAGGAAGGAATATTAACTTTATTTTTGGCTAGAATCAACTTTTATGAGAATTTTAGACTAAAATAAGCGCACTTTTTGGGAATCGAAGCAAGCTCAAACCTTTACCTGTCAATGATTTTGTAATTAATCAGCAAACCCTACTTACTGAATTGTTGACTCCTAATTGACTACTATAAATTTCCTTCTAAATTTTAACTTTTAACTTTTAACTTTTAACTTTTAACTTTTGACTTATAACTGCTGCCTTCTTCAAATTTCCTCTCTAGCATAAAATATTGGTAAAGCCACAAATAAGCAACCTAAAAGCCACCCAAAAATATCAGAAATCCAAAAATATCTCCCTAAAAAACCCACAATTAAAAATATTGTTGCCACAGTAGCAAATAAATTATTAGTCGCCAATTTATTCTGTTTTTCAACCTGATGCTTAACCGTAATAAAAACTGATGCAATTATCACAGCAATTATCGGATGCCAAATAATTATCCGATAACCAAAAATAAACCAAGCAAAAGCAAACATCAAAACATCTAACCAAAATTCTTTTTCCTTAAATTTAGCCAACCAAAAATTCTGAGTTCCTAACTGCGATAGCTTCACAAAATGCTCATTTTTTTGTAATCTCAAAATTTGGTTTTTCCACCTAGCTTTACGATCCATTCTCAATATTTGTTGCCATTCTGGCACAGTCTTACCCTGAAGCTTACCTAATAATTTAACTTTATCTATATTTTGCAATTTTAAATCAGTTAACTTTGCAGAAATGGTCTTTAAAATTTGAGCATAATTAGTCTTTTTTCCTGGATTTCTACTAATCACAACAGTCAAAGTTTTTTTAATACGACTCACCTGAACTTTAACCGACTCATTAGCCAAAATTTCCTGTAACTCCCGTCTAATTTCTGCTTGCTCAGTCAACTTTTTCGGCATTGCTGAAGAAGGAGAAAAATAAACATTTTCCATATAATTAGACCGAGGTTGAAGATGTCTAATAATAGCAGTAGCAGAATGATAACGCCGATTTGTCGCCCCTGCCAACATCTTGTCTAAAATTAGACCGAGTTCTTTACTAACAGGTATTTTTAAATAATCTCGCCATACCCACTTACTATTTCTACTATCAAACAAATCAAAAGGTGAAACTTGAGTCAAAAGATGAATACAAGTAACACCCAAACTATAAAGATCGCTAGCAAAAACGGCCTTACCCATAAGTTGTTCGGGAGCGGTATAAGCAGCACTACCAATAATAGTACCAGTTTTAGGTAACCCTTTTTTTTCTACTAATTTAGCAGCACCAAAATCTACTAAAACCAGTTGACCAGTAGTGCGACGAATAATATTTTCTGGCTTAATATCTCGATGAATAACTTTCGATTTATGCACAAACTGTAATACTGGCAATAAATCATTTAAAAATTCCCGAATTTTAGCTTCAGTAAAGACACCTTTTTCTGCCAATTCTTGAGCGAGATTTTTGCCTTCAATATATTCTTGAACTAGATATTGTTGTCCATCCTTTTGAAAATAAGTCAGCAGTTTGGGTATTTGAGAATGAATACCTAGAGTTTTTAACTGTTGTGCTTCTTGTAGGAATAATTCTGAAGCTTTTTGAGTTTTTGTCTTTACTTGAAGAGACTCATTACCAGAAATTGTTTCTGAAGATTGAAGGGAATTTTGGTAATGATGGTAATAATTTGTATTCTGAGGAAAAAACTGTTTAATTACACAAACTTGTCGAATAGAATCTTTTTCATCTACTGCTAAAAAAGTTCTACCAAAACCACCTTGCCCAATTAATTTAAGAATACGGTAGCGAGACTGGTTAGCTATTTTGAAATTATTATCTGGTGAAGAAATAATCTTATTAGTTTCTATTTTTTCATCTTCAGCACTTAGCGGAGGAATTAGTAACAATGGTGAATTGCAACTCTGACAAAATTCAGCCTTGGTAGGATTTTGCGGATTTTTGCAGGTGGGAAAGTAGCAATAACTCATTAGATTAGAATAGATAAATCAAGATTTTTATTATTAGGAAAGGCAGAAGGCAGGAGGCAGAAGGCAGAAGGGAATTCTGACTCCTGACCTCTCTCTACCGGTGACCGAAGGGAACAAGGGTATAAAACCGCCGTCTACACGGTACCTAAAATTGGATGGGTTTTATACCAATTCCTAAAAGTAACGCTATACTTGGGTAAGACTTCAGTTATTAATTAATCAAAACAGGTATAATCACTTTTTTGCTAAAAATAGCCAAGTTAATGTTTATTATTCTTACTTTTTATTTCTCCCCTACTCCCCCACTCCCTCACTCCCCTACTCCCCTGCTCAACAAAATGTAGAAAAGTTTTTGAGAAATGGTATTATACCCCATCTAATTGTTCCTTTTACCCTCTGCCTTCTGCCTTCGTTTATTGATTTGATGATATTGTAATTCCCAAGAAGCATGAGGCACAAAATTCATAAATTTTAGGGAGTTAGGTAGGAAGGTTGCATACAACGTCCTTACAAATTAGTAATTTGGTAAACAGGGAATAAACGCTATATTTTTCTTTCAGTTATAAAAAGCAAATTAATACTCTTCTTTTTCCTAAAGAAGTGGGAGATAAAGTTATAGCAGAGTGTGCTGGTATACTTACAAATTAGCAGGAATTCCCCAATAACTAAAAGTCTAATATTAGTAGCTTTTTATTCCCCCTATTACTTGTTGCTTGGGATTTCTCTATACTCAAAAATAGTAAATAATTTGAGCGAACATAAAATCTCCTTTTCCTACTCTCACTGCTATATATAAAAAGAAGGGGAAATCAAGAATTAGAATTACTTTAAGTAGGGATAAGTTCACCTGGTCTTAGTTTTGTCCATTTGCCCACTTCTTCTTTAAAACTTTCACAACCAACAACATCCCACTCCATTTCAATTTCATTATTTTGAGGACGAATGTTAACATTGATTGTAGGTTCAACCGGGTCAAAGTCTGGATTTTCTGTTAAATGAAGTTGTTCGTGCTGAGTTTCTACAGCATGGTAGGTGACACATCGATCTACATAGTGGCAGTTAACACAAATACACATTTGTAAGTACCTCGTTAATCCTCAACGTCTAATCTGAATTGATGCAATAATTTTCTATTTTAATTATTTGATGAATTTATATTCTAGCCCAAATTAATTTGCTCTTGTATGATTTCCTACTTATAAAGTCTAATTACAGAGAAGTTAACTTGATTTTTTTAGCAATGTTGATAAATTCCCTGTCTGTTTTATCTCCCAATAATTGGCCATTTGATCGAGAAATGTTGCCCCAACCTGTTTATTTGGTCGGTGGATCTGTGCGAAATGCTTTGCTGAAGCGGAAAAGTGATTATTTGGATTTAGATTTTATTCTCCTCGATCAAGCAGTTAATATTGCCAAAAGTATTGCGAAGCACTATAAAGCTGGGTTTGTGGTATTGGATGCCGAACGAAAAATTGCTAGGGTGGTATTTCAGGGGACTACAGTTGATTTTGCTGAAATTGAAGGTAATAGTCTGGAGGAAGACTTATGGCGACGAGATTTTACAATAAATGCGATCGCTTATAATCCTTTTAATGATGAGGTGATAGATTTATTTAATGCTCTGAAGGATTTGCAAGATGGTATGATTAGAATGGTGAGGTCTACTAATCTCAGAGATGATCCTCTCCGACTATTACGCGCATATCGTCAGGCAGCACAGTTAGGTTTTATTATTTCATCAGAAACTCAAACAGCTATTCGAGAGTTTGCACCTTTGCTGACTAATGTTGCAGCAGAAAGAGTGCAGACAGAATTAGGTTATTTATTGAGTCATCCCCAAGGTATGGTTTGGATAGAAAAAGCTTGGAAAGATGGTTTACTTTCTAGTTATTTTCCTACTGCGGCAGAAAACTGGGAAATAGCAAAACAAGTAGACATAGCAGCAGAGGAGTTAGGAAAAAATTGGTCTCAGTTAAAGGATGAGTTAGCAAGAGGGGTACGCGATACAGTCAAAACCTCTTTATTGGCGATCGCTAAATTAGCAATATTAGTTAATTCCGATCCAGAAAAAGCGGAAGTTGAGTTGATGGGGTTGAAATATAGTAATGCAGAAATTAGAAGTACAATTGCAGTTATTAAAGGTTTAGCTAAACTCTCAGAAATAGAAATTTCTCAAATGTCTGTCAGACAGCAATATTTTTTCTTTCAAGAGATAGGAAAAAAATTTCCTGCTCTAGCAGTTGTAGCATTAGCAAAAGGAATATCAAGAGAGGAAATTGATTGTTTAATTCAACGTTATATTAATCCAGAAGATCAAGTTGCTCACCCCACTCCTTTA
>NZ_JAAHHG010000431.1 GCF_010692555.1 Okeania sp. SIO3B5
ATCATGTCCGGTTGAATAATTAGACTTTGGTGGAAGGAAGGCAGCTATGCTGGAGGCAGGAGGCAGAAGGTTTTCTCCTTTTTTCACCTTAATTTTATACACGCTCCGATGCTACCGGACATGATATGATAACTGAAATTACCTCCTGCAAAGCAACAGCTTATATCATGTCCGGTTGAACAGTGATAAATAAATAACTACGGAGGAGTCAGTCCTCAGGAGTCAGGAGTCAGGAGGAAAGAGGGAAGAAAGAAGAAGAACTGGAGTTGAAGGAGAAAGTTTTTTTATAACTAATTATCCGGACATGATATTATAGCTGATAGCTGAAAGCTGTTTGCGCAGCATTCCGCAGGAAATGCTTACAAATAATCTTTCCACAAATGAAAATTAATTGTCCTACCAAGTAAAAATACACCTTTTCCTTCTGTTCTTGATTGCCTCAATAAATCACAGGCATTTGCTATAACATAATCTAAGCAATCTCGATCTCCCAACAATACATCTTGTTCTGTTTCATACAATGAAACGCCTTCATTTCGCAAACATCTTCTTGCATAAAATACTGTCATATCTCGTCCTAATATTTGTTTAATCCATGCCCTTGCTCCAATCGCAAATCCTTGATTCGGATGACACATAAATACTAAACCACAAATACTGCTAATAATAGGTTTGATAAGTTCTCCCTTTTCATTAAAAGCTTGGTATAATGGTAAATTTTTAAGTTCTAAATCTTGAGTAGTATAAATTTTTGTATTAATTTTTTTCAACTCTTCATTTGATAATTTAGTCCAAGGTATTGTAGCAAATTTTTGATTTTTTAAATATTCGATCCACTCAGAATCTAAATTACATTCTTTAGCACCATAAATTAGAGTTTTTAAATATCTTTTAGAAGGTGGCACACCATCTTTAATTGTAATACCTGGAAATTTAATTTTTTCTCTGTAAGCTATATATGTTAGAGCAGTAATAGTAGTAGTTGAATCATAAGGCAAAACTTGTACAATTTCTTCTTGATATACTTGACCTTTACCTTCTAATCCATCAATTACTGCTTTACATTCTGGTGACATTTCATACAAACAACCATGTACAGTAGAATTTTTTTTATAAACTAAATTAGCGTAACTTGGATCGACATTATTCGTCGGCACATATAAATTAAATTTCAATTCAAAATCTTTTAATATAGCTGGTTGAGAATGTAAAATTAGTGAATTAGGTTCTGTATTGTATTTTTCCTTAGTTTGAGGATTTAATGATAATTTGAATTCTATTAATGATTTAGATAAATTGGAGCCATAAGCAAAGTATTTAACATTAGAAGTAGATCTGGGAAATTGTTCCGAGTTTGGTCGCATATAACCTCGATTAGTGAGTAATTAGTAATTTTCATTTTATCAATTTTTGATAAATTTTTTTGCTATTCTAGACATTATAAAGCCTATTAGGGTCTGTTACGCTGACGCTAACACACCGAAAATAAAAATATAGATGCTGCGTTAATTAAATATAACGTATTGTACAAGAGCTACTGTTGCTGTTAATTTCATGTTTAATTACCTCGATTAACTTTGTATATTAATCAAATAAAACTACTTTGCTTTGTCCCAGAACAAATATTATCTATCTACCGTACTTATAAAAATATTACCTTATCTAAAGTACCTTATTTTTGTCGAAAATAGGTTTTTTTGTGTGGTGAGACGATCGCTACTTAAGGCAACTTTGTACCTAAAGTTTTTGTATTGTTAATTTGATCTCCCTATTCCCTGAATTCTGAAAGAAGTCTATAGTAATATTAGGTTTTTGTTGGGTTGCGCTGTCGCTTAACCCAACCTACAATTTCACTGGTATTGAAGCTATTCATTTGAAGGGATTGCATTATCTTGATTACTCTCATGTTTATGGTGAGGAAAATTTGGCAAGTTTAGCTTTTTATGATGTCTATATGAAAAAGATATTATTTGTAGTGAATATTTTCCTGAATTATGGTTAGCTCCAGCAGCTTTACTTACAGGAGATTTAGCCTAAGTTTTGGCAATTTTACAACAGGGATTAAATTCTTCAGAGCATCAAAATCTTGTCAGAGAATTGGCCGAAAAATATGATTCACCTTAAAAATCAAAAATATCGGGGTTGGCGATCGGGTAATGCCCTTAAATACAGAAGTTTCCGAAGCTATGAGGTACAGTTGTTTTTATTCTTTTCTGTTCCCTGTTCCCAGATCCGGTGTTCCCTCAAACCTAAAATTTTGTACCTCATAACAACGGAAAACGCTGTATTTATGAATGGTTTATAAAAAATCTGTTAAACTTGCCATCTAGAAATATAATTAGAGTATATTTGTGAAAAAATCACAGATATACTACTTTAGATATTATTGAAAATATTATGCTGATTGAATTCAGTGTTGGTAACTATTTATCTTTTAAAGAAACTGTCACTTTGAGTATGGTGGCAACAAAGGTTACTGCCAAGAATAAAAGTGTTGATAAAAATAATGTTTTTCAGGTTGATGAAGAGTTAAGTTTGCTCAAAAGTGTTGCTGTTTATGGTGCTAATGCTAGTGGCAAAAGTAATTTGATTCAAGCAATGGGTTTTATGCGTTGGTTTGTGCTGAATTCATCAAAAGAAACTCAGATTGAGGATGCTATTAATGTGGAGGAGTTTAGATTAAGTACGGAGACAGAGGGAAAACCTTCTTTGTTTGAAATTGTCTTTATTTTAGAAGATAAATTATATAGATATGGTTTTGAAGTGGATGAAAAACAGGTAGTTTCTGAATGGTTATATTATGCCACAAATGAAGAGGAAAGTAATCTATTTGAACGGAATGAAAATGGTATCAAGATGACCGAGAATTTTAAAGAAGGAGAATTAATCAGTGATAAGACGAGAAACAATGCACTTTTTCTTTCTGTAAATTCTCAATTTAACGGCAAAATTTCTACAAATATTTTGCGTTGGTTTATAGATGATTTGAATATAATTTCAGGACTATATAGCGATTTATATAAAAGTATCACAGTTGATTTTTTTCAAGATAGTAAATATAAAAATGCAATTCTTCAATTGATTAGAAAATGGGATTTAGGTATTGATGATATTAAAATTGATACAAAAAATGTTTTGCCAGAAGAGTTTCCTAACATTTATTCAGAAGGATTTAAAAAACTGATGAGCGATGCTGGAGCTTACACTGATGAAATTCAAACACTCCATAAAAAGTATGACTCTGAAGGTAAAATGGTATCTGAAGTAGTATTTGATTTTGAAAAAAATGAATCAGAGGGAACTAAAAAGTTATTTGCTTTTGCTGTACCAATTTTGGAGAGTTTAAGAAATCGAGAAATTTTAATAATAGATGAACTAGACGCTAGATTACATCCCATAATTACTCGTGCAATTATCGATCTATTTAACTCTAATCAAACTAACCCTGAAAACGCTCAACTAATTTTTACAACCCACGATACTAACTTACTTAATAATAAGATTTTCAGACGAGACCAAATATGGTTCACAGAAAAAAATCGGCAAGGGGCAACCGATTTATATTCTTTGGTTGAATACAAAGTCAGAAATGATGCAAGTTTTGAAAGTGATTATATTAAAGGTAGATATGGAGCTATACCTTTTCTTGGAGATTTAACAGAATTATTTGAAAAAAATGGCTAGAAAAAAAGCATCTAAGAAAAATTCTCAAAATTCTAGGAATGGGAAAAGCAAGTATAGTCGTTATTCAAGAAATAAAAAAGTAGAAACACGAGAAATTAAAGAGCGTTTTTTAATAGTTTGTGAGGGAACAAAAACAGAACCAAATTATTTTAAAAGTTTTCCTGTTCCTAAAGATGTAATTGATGTACGAGGTTTTGGTAAAAATACAATTAGTTTAGTTAAAGAAGCTGTCAGGATTCAAGAAGAAGATAATGATTACGATCAAGTTTGGTGTGTATTTGACCGAGATTCATTTCCAGTCGAAATTTTTAATGAAGCAATAAAATATGCTGAAGATAATGATATTGCAGTCGCATATTCTAATGAAGCTTTTGAACTTTGGTATTTGTTACATTTTGATTATCGTGATACTGCAATATCTCGCACAGAATATAAAAAATTTTTAACTAAAAGGATGAAGAAAAAGTATGAGAAAAATAACGATGAAATGTATGAAATATTGGCTAGCAAACAACATCAAGCAATTAAGAATGCAGAGAGGTTATTAGAACAATATAATCCACCCAATCCTGCTAATGATAATCCTTCCACAACAGTACATTTATTAGTTAAGCAACTGAATAGATTTATTCGTAAATAGGTGTGGAGCGATCGCTCCTCCATCCCACAAAAAAAATGATGATATTACAAGTTGACGTGTGGAATCTGTGTTACTATATAGTTCATTATATTTTAGCTGGTTCTAAAGTTTTTGATAATTATAGGAAGAATCAATTGATGAAACTCGAAGACTATTTTAATTTTTTAGCTCCCAATGACATTCGACTGAAAGGAACCAGGATAGGAATTGAAACCATCCTTTATGATTTTATTTATAGATCTAAAACTCCTGAAGAGATTTTCCAAACTTATTCGTCTTTAACCTTGGAACAGGTTTATGCCACAATTTTGTATGATTTACACAATCAAGAATCAGTAAATCAATATATAGCTGATTGGTTAGAATGGGGCAGAAAAATGCAAGAATAACAGCGCCAAAATCCTTCCCATGCGGTACATAAATTGATAAAAATCAAAGCTGAACAAGGTAACAGAAGTCAGAAGTCAGAAGTTAGTTAAACAGTATAATAATCTCCTAATAGTAATGACAATAGCTATAAAAATCATTATTAAATTCTGAAATTACCAATCATAAAGATGTTAGTAATTTAATGTTAAAAACAGTAAGACTACATAACTTCAAAAGTCATCCAGAAACAGAACTTGAATTCGATGATTCTCAACTACACGCACTGGTAGGAACTAATGGTTCTGGTAAAACATCTGTTTTACAAGCATTACATTATCTGAGCAGACTTGCAGAGGAAAATAATTCATCATTTAAAGACGTTTTTCAACATGAAAATTCCCCAGAATTTATAGTAAGAAAGGGACAAAATCAGATGTCTGTTAGTGTAAGTGTTTTTTTGGAAGATAACCCTATACAAAACTGGGAATTAACTCTTAATTGGCAAAGAAAGGATAATTCTGGTTGGTTGCCAATATTATCTTCAAATCCGAAAGGGAATAAGCGTTCAGATGGACAAATCTCATTAGTATCTTCTGCACTAAAAGAGTATTGGATATCTTCAGTTTACTTAAAATTGATAGCTGCTAATCTTGCTAAAGCTGCTTATAGTGATGCAGTGACACCACAAATTGAGTTTAATGGTTCCTGTTTAGCACCTAATTTAGATTACCTCCGCAACGAAGCACCAGATAAATTTCAATCCTTGCAGAAAATGCTGCAACAAGTTGTTCCCGGTGTCAAAAGGTTAGGAATAAGACGAGCTAAAGTTGCAGTTGATCGCCAACGTTTAATAGAAGTGGATGGAAAATCTATTTCCTACCAAGAAAGTCAGGAAATGGCGGGACAAGAAATAGTTTTCGATATGAAGAGTGGCGATCGCATTCCTGCCCATGCTATTAGTGAAGGAACAATTCTTGCTCTGGGTTTATTGACGGTTCTGATGAATCCTAATCCACCTAATTTAGTATTATTAGATGATGTTGAGCAGGGACTTCATCCTCAAGCACAACGAGAATTAATGTCTGTTTTTAAGCAAATTATTGAAGCGAATCCCAATTTGCAAATTATTTTTTCTACTCATTCTCCTTATATTGTTGATGAACTTACACCCTCTCAAGTTCATGTTTTAACTAACAATAATTCAGGTTTGACTCATTGCAAAAGATTAGATGAACATCCAGATGTAGAATGGGCAAAACAAACTTTAACTACTGGAGAATTTTGGGATGCTGAAGGTGAAGATTGGGTAATTGCAGAAGAAACAAATGAATGAATTTATTGTTATTGTGGAAAGTAGTGCTGATGCACGAACTGCTACTAAATTAGGCGATCGTGTTTTAGTGGAGAAAGTTAATTGGTTAGAAGAACAACAACTTCAATATTTTTTTCGGTGGAGTGGTTTAGAAGAAAATACAGAATATTCCTGTTGGAAGGATATTAACGATATAATCGAACGAGCAAAGAGTTCGGGTGTTCGTATACCTAGATTTCTGCGGAGTAAAAATGGAGCAACTAAAACTGATGGTGCAGCAGCAAGAAAAATTTTAAATTTAGTCTCTTATCTGCAAAAAAGGCGACAAATTAAAGCAGTTATATTTATCCGCGATCTAGATAATCAACCTCAGCGAAAAGAAAGTGTTGAACAAGTGCGCTCGGAATATAGCGATCGCCCACTTAAAATTGTTATGGGAATGGCGAACCGAACGCGAGAAGCATGGGTTTTGAATGGTTTTATTACGTTGAACAAATCAGAGGAAAAAATTCTTGAAGAGATTAAAACTCAATTAAATTTCGATCCTTGTGAGGAGTCTCATAGACTGCGTTCCAATTCAAAAGAAGAATCGGATCGTATGAGAAATCCTAAAGTGGTCCTTGAAAAACTCACAGGAGGAGACTTTGAAAGAGAAAGGAAATGTTGGGAAGAGACGGATTTGGAAATTTTACGAAACAGAGGTGTTAGTACAGGATTAACGGATTATATGAATGAAGTCGAAAATCAATTGACTAGCATCTTTCTTAAAGATAATCCTTAATTAACAAACTTAACCACCTTTAAATTTTCTACTTCTTCACAGAGATTTTTCAACATCCAAGATTCTCCAATCCATTCGTCTAATTCTAGAGTTTCTGTAAATTCATCATTTTCATATTTTCTGAGAAATTCTTCTGTAGATAACTGATATTTAGTCTCAAATTTATGCAATCTTTGTTTGGTTTGTTCAATACCATTAGATAAAGACTGTAATTCTTTTTCTACTGCTGCTTTCAAAAATATTTTTAATGATTCTGGATGCTGGCATTTAATCTTAAGTTCTGGCATATTTACCTCCTGAGAATATTTTCAATTTCCTGCAATACATCTACTAAATTAGGAGCATTTGAGGAAATAACATTTTCTTGACTACCTTCATGTTTATCAAAAAAATTGAGTCTAAAACCCCGCCTTTTAAAGCGAAATGTTTTTGGAGTCTTGCTCTAATCCCCATTACAAAAACAACTTCTGACTTCTAACTTCTGACTTCTGACTTCTGACTTCGTTAAGATGCCTCGTATTATCATAGCGGAAAATCAGATTATTTGAGGCAGTCATATATTGATAGAAATACATATCGCGGTCTATAGTTAATTCCACATCTACAAATTCTCGCACCATTAAAACAGAATTATCTAGAAAGTTTATTTCGCCTCGAATCATACCTTCAAATTTTTGGATTATTCATTTTCTGTTTCCCAATCTTCAGCAATCCTAACTAATAAAGGTAGAAGATTAAAATTTTAATACTGTGACGATTTCTCACAAACAGCACAAAGCCTGCTGAGGTTATTGTCAGTTAAGCTATTAGAGCGAATAAATATTTTTTGGTGATGATATAGTGCTTTTGAAACCAGACTAGAAAATTTGTTTGCTAGATCGCCTTGCAGTGGCTGGATTGGATTTAGTATCTATGAATTGCACAGAATGAAAAGTATTAATCCACAGATGAGCGCCACAACTTGCTGGTTTGTAAGGTCGATAGACGATTTGGCAAGGACCTGAAATATATAACTCATAACCATAATAGTTATGACCGCCGTGCTTAACTGACACTACAGCTTCCAATTCTGTTGGAGGCTTAGTTTTATTACTTTGAATTTTGTTTTGATTGACATGAATCATTTTTGGTGTGGTAGATTCTCTCTTGCGCCATATACCTTTCGGACCCCGCCGAGCCGGAATTATTACGGGCATACCGCTCTCAGAAACTGGTATTTCCCAGAATCTGCCTTTTTTTTCGGCTCCTTTAACTCTTCCTTGAGCTAATAAAACTAATAAACGTTGACGAGATATACCTAATAAAAAAGATGCTTCTCTAGTACCCATGATTTTTTTCCTTAACTGTTGGACAATAGTTAAAAATTATAAAATACCTACTATTTATAAAGTTATTAGGACTTACGCAGATACGCTATATATAGTACTCATAACTATTGTCCAATAGTTACTGGACTCTATACACAGTGTCTTTGCGTAAGTCCTGGTTATTTAAAAACGAATATAAACAAAATTATTGGTTTTGTCTACCTAGAATTTGCTAAAAAAGTATGAGTGGTTAGGGTAGGAGTCAACTGAGACGGTCTAAACCTGAACCGAGAGGTTTCAAACCTCAACTTCTTCAAAAGATGTCAAATGGGTTCTATAGAATGAACAATGAAGAAAGGTGAGCATATTTTGACATCCTCCCCGGCCTGAAGGCACGGGGATTCCTACCGAGCCGTAGCTCCTCGGCGAGTTGACGTTTCATTGGCTGCTGCTGCCAGATGCGGTAGTCTTACGCTTGCCTCCGCGTCCGTTTAATGTCTCGGACTGCCCGCCCGCGACTAATATATTTATCGCTGCATTCTCGTCTAAGAACATGTTTTGCACCACAGTTGAGACACTCCCATTCTCGCACC
>NZ_JAAHHG010000432.1 GCF_010692555.1 Okeania sp. SIO3B5
TCTATAATTCCCATTTCTCCTGTCTCCTGTCTTCCCCTCCTGGGAGGGGCGAGGGGTGGGTTGTCTCCTGTCTCCTACCCTCACCCATAAGACTTTTTCAGCAAGCCCTAATTATTAATTATTAATTATTAATTATTAATTGTTTACTTCTACCAATAGAATAGCTAAGGCAACCACTTAGGATTTAAACCAGTTTGAGGCAACTCTTCTGGTTGAAGCTGCCATGGTGAATCATCTTCTGGAATTTTTGAATCTAAAGGTAACATCCATAAACGACTAATTTTTTTAGTGTTTTTATTATTTTCTTCTTCTTCTTGATTTGATATTGTCACCATTTGGTCAAATAATAATGCTAAACCATCCGGCGATAAATCCATATGAATTTTCTGTTGGTTTGGCAAAATAACTAAAGGTCTTAATAAATTTCTATTAAGATCAAATGCTGCAATATAAGGTTGTTCCTGATACTCTTCTCCCTGCTCTACTACTTGAGTTAATAAACAATAAATAATTCTTTTATTTGGGTCAAATTCTGCACTGAGAATATTACCATAAGGACGAGTTCTTAATACCTCTCGCTCCTCACCTTGATTAGTCACAATATAAAGCGATCGCGTCCCATCTTGATTATATTTTACCATGGTTGCCATAGAACCATCAGGAGCAAAATTTAATACTGTTCCAAACTTTGGTAAAAATATTAAATCCTCTGAATCTGTTTCTGGATTTATTGGTAAAATGGAGGTTCCTTCTCCTTGTAAAATTACTAAACTTCTGCTATCTGGGGTAATTAAAAAGTCTCCACCTTTTTGAATTATTCCCTCTTTATTTGTTAAATGTTGTGCTTCTTTTCCTAACTCTAATACCCACGGACCGGAGTCGAAAACATCTTTTCTATTCACCCGTTGAATCACAATTTTTTGACCATCAGCAGATAAATCAAATTTCAAGTTTTGGTATTCTAAATTATCAAGAACTTTTTCAATTTTACCTACAGTTTCTGAGGACTTTGATTTGGCATCTCCAGAAGTAAAATTAATCCCAGTTGTCACAGTATATATTTGTTGTTCTATCAGAGTTGGAACTTCATTTTGCTTTTCAACTGCCGAAAATAAAATCTTTTCACCTTGGGGAAAAAATTTAAAATCCATTACTTCTAAATTTTTCGGACTTAGTATTATAGATTTTTGCTTTTGAGTTAAATTAATTAAGATTAATCTACCTTTTTCCTCTCCTTGAAAACCTATATAAGCAAATGCGCGATCGCGACTACTAAATAGACCTTGAAAAGGCTGCATTACCTCTCCTTGATCTAAGCCATAAAACTTTTCTTTTGCCCCTGATAATTTCACTTTATACTGATTACCATAGGGAGCAGGTTCTAAAATTGTATAAGCCATTCTCCGACCCGCCCAACTCACTTTTCCTGGTAAAGGTGGTTCTATTGTTAAGTTTTTTTCCACACTTGCATGGTTCATGGGTCGATTAAAATTTAGTATAAAAGCTGTATCTTCAGCTCCTATTTTCTTGTCTTGCCAGCTAAAGTTTTTTACTTTTGGGGCTGTACTTCCACCACCCACAAATAGCAGACAAATTAACACAGTTAACCCGATAATCAAAGTAATAGCAAGTCTATCAAGAGGTTGCCGTAATTCTTGTGAAATAATGTCTTGATTTTCGCGAAATAGATGATTAATTTTTTTTCTTAAATTTACCATTTATTTTTTCCTTATATCATCTCCGGTTGAATACTTAATATCATGTCCGGTTGAATACTTACATTTTGGAGGAGGTAAGGCAGCGGGAGCTGGAGGCAGGAGGCAGAAGGAAAGAAAAGGTTAGAAGGGAAAAGGTTTTTTTATCACGCTATTATCCGGACATGATATAATACTTTGAAATAAGGAAGGCAGAAGGGATTTTTGGTTCAAAGGGAGAAAGTTTTTGGTGGTTAATTATTCGGGCTTAATATTATATCCCACAGATAAAAGTTTCGCAATAGTTTTGCAAATTGTACTTAATCATAATAGTGTTTACCAGCGTTGGAATACTTAACTTTTGAAGATTTATAGAGAGTTATTTGTGAGATGCTGTTATTAAGCAGAGATAATAATATTATCTTTTTCTTTTGAGTTTAATACCCTGCCGTATACAGGATGTTTACAATTGGTTAGGAGTTTGAGTTCCTATCCACTTTTTCCTTCTTACCGAATTATTAATAATTAATAATTAATAATTAAACAATTCTGGTTTAAAGCCTCCCCTTTTAAGGGGAAAAAGCGGTCGAGGGATGGCGAGGTCTCCTCGCCATATCCAATCGACTAAGAGAAAAGAAATAATATTTCCTTATTTTCAATCAAGAACGGTTTTAACCAGAGGTAATTATCAATTATACATTATCCATTATCAATTAATGAATTCTTACTTCTTACTTTTGACTTTTGACTTTTGACTTTTGAATTCCTCCTTCCTCCTTCTTCCTTCTTTCTTTTTCCTTCCTCAATAATCATAAGGATTTTTTGGCTTAGGAATTGGTTCAATTTCAGATGGCGAAATTGTTAGTTTACGTTGACCATTCAGTTCATCAGTAATCATTTTACCTTCAACTTTCAACCAACCATCTTGAGGATATTTACTCCGACTTCTACCCTCTGGTAATTTAACAGGTAATCCCACTGGATAAGCATCAGCAGCACAACAAGTCAGAATAAATCTAGATATCCAAAAATATTGCTCAGATAATCCAGGAGGATAAATTACAAACCCAGTAACTTCAACTTTTTGCTCGTTATAAGCATCTGGTTCTGGATAAACATTTAAAATTCTAATCCATTCAATTAGCGATCGCTCTTCTGGTTTAGTAGCACTACGAAATTCTTGAGGTTGAGTTCTAGTTACTGGCAAAGATTCTGTTAACCCTCTTTGTAATGCTGTTTGACTAGCAAAAACTTGAGGAGTAATCATCAATGCCAATAAAGCTGATATTAATAATAAACTACTACTCCAACCAGGGGGAAAAATATTAATATGCTGATTTTCAATACTGATTGATGTTTGTTTTGATTGTCTCTTAAATCTTTGACTTTTGCGAATACTCCATAACTCCCAAATTTTCAATCCACCTAATAAAAGTAAAGCAATTCCAGCTCCCACTGTTAAACCAAAATAACGAGGATGAATTAATATGTATAACTTGCTTGTCGTCCAATAATGAAATAACACAAAACCCCAAACAAAAATTGCTATAGCATCTATCCAAGAACTATATTGTTTGAGTAGAAAAGAAAGTGACTTGTAAACTCTCATCTGATTAAAATTGCTGACAAATATTGTGGTTTAAAGCCTCCTCTTTTAAGGGGATAAAAGCGGTCGATATTCGCAGCTTCCCGTAGGGTGGGATGACGAGGAAACCTGCGCCATATCCAATCGATCAAGAGAAGAAAAATTTTCCTTTGAATCAATCCTCTTATTTTAAAGGAGAGGTAATTATTAATTAGGGTTTACTGAAAAAGTCTTATGGGTGAGGGTAGGAGACAGGAGACAACCCACCCCTCGCCCCTCCCCCTCAGGTGGAGGGGAAGACAGGAGACAGGAGAAATGGGAATTACAGAGGATGTAGTTGGAAGAATTGTCCCTTAATTTTTCTGCCCAACTCTTGCACAAAATGCTAGTTTTTTGAGCAATCTTTACCGAAAACAGGCGCACTTTTTTCAACCGAAGAAGGCTGAAACCTTTATATGTCAATACTTTTATAGTTAATCAGCAAACCCTAATTATTAATTATTAATTATTAATTATTAATTATTAATTATTAATTGTTCCCTGTTATAAGTTAATTTAACTCAAATATAAATTCACAATCAAAGCCATAATAAAAGTCAATTGCGCTGCTAAAACCATTAAATAAATTACAGCCCGCGACCGAAATACTGATAATAACAAACCAACAGCCTTAATATCAATCATTGGTCCAAAAACCAAAAAAGCTAATAGAGAACCACTCGTAAAAGTTGCAGCAAATGACAAAGCAAAAAAAGCATCCACAGTCGAACAAATAGAAACCACTGCGGCCAAAGTCAGCATAGCAATAATTGAACTAATAGGACCTTGACCAAGATTCAAAATAAATTCACGAGGAGCAGCAACCTGAATCATTGCAGCGATCGCGCTACCAATAACCAAAACTCCACCCAAGTCTTGTAACTCTTGCACCATACTATTTAACAAATATAAAAGTCTCTGTCGATCAGGTGCAACGAACAGAGATTTCCAGCTCATATCTTTGTTAGAAGTGGTTTGACTACTCACACCTAGTGGACTTTGATTAATAGTACTAGCTTCTACTTGCCACAGTGGGATAGATTCCAGGGGCATAGACGTGGTAGATTGACCCAGAAAAAATGTTCCTGACTGTAAAAGAGGAGAAGTTTCATCTTTTTGAGAAACTGACTGTTGAGGTCTAGGCAATAGACGAGCAGTTGTAGGTTGCAATAACGGTCGCATATCCTTTTGCACGCTGAATACCCAACCAATAATTGTTGCTATTGCTAGAGAAAATACCACTCGTAATACCACTATTTCTGGTTGGTCCCTAAAAGCCGTCCAAGTGGCCCAGATTACTATGGGATTTACTGTTGGAGCTGCCAATAAAAAACCAACTGCTACTGAAACTGGTACACCTTGTATCAATAAACGTCGAGCAACCGGAACATTACCACATTCACATACTGGGAATAAAAAACCAACTAAGCTACCTACAAATGCTCCTAAAAGAGGGTTTTTAGGCAGATATGTAATTAATTTACGTTCATCAATAAACCACTGTAATATTCCGGATAAAATCACCCCCAGCAGTAAAAATGGTATTGCTTCTACCAATAAACTAAGAAAGAGGGTAAAAGCATTATTCAACTGATTTGTCAGCGTTGATGCCATCTTTTGATTTACTCTTTAAACTTTTTTTAAGTATTTGATTTTGCTCAAAAATTACCTAGAAATCCGTATTATTCAGATAACTATACATATATTTACAATGTAAGTATATACTAAGGTAATCTAGATAATTAACTCATCTAGGTTGATACAGTTTCTTTTTCTTTTGACACATAAATAATATTCATTTTATGCTTAACTTATCTAGCTTTAAGCCCTTAGTCTTACCAGTTGTTGAAAATTCCCTGCCAAAAACTTTTCAAGAGTTAACTTTACGAGATTTATCATTACATGATTTTCAAGTTGACAGCAATCAATCAGGAGAAGTAGCTGCTTTGAGACTAGAAGCTGAACCAAGATTGCCAGGAATAATCTTAACTGAAGATGGACATATCTCAGGAATGATTTCCCGACAGCGATTTTTGGAGTATCTGAGTCGCCCTTTTGGACGAGAATTATTTCTGAAAAGGTCTTTAAAGACTTTGTATGAGTTTGCTCATATAGATTTTTTACTTATGCCTGGACATACTACAGTTGTAGAAGCGAGTAGTACTGCTTTGCAAAGACCAACTAACCAAGCATACGAACCAATTGTGGTTGAAATGGAACCCTACGTCTACAGAATTTTAGATGTCCATCATCTGCTGATAGCTCAATGTCATGTTCATCAATTGGCCAGTAATTTACTCCATGAACTTTATCAAGAATTGGAGACAACTCACCAAGAATTAGAGCGTCAAGCTTCTTTAGATGCTTTGACTCAAGTTGCTAATCGTAGAAGATTTGACGAATATCTAGCTCAACAGTGGCTCCAAATGTCTAAACAACAAAGCCCTATATCCATCATCATGGCAGATATTGATTGTTTTAAAGGTTATAATGATACTTATGGTCATCAAGCTGGAGATAAGTGTATCAAACAAGTAGCTTTAGCAATTAATCAAGCTGTTCAAACGTCACTTAAAACAAATAAGGAAAATTTAGTAGCTCGTTATGGAGGAGAAGAATTTTCGATAGTTTTACCTAAGATAAATGCTATTGATGCTGTTTCTATAGCTGAACAAATTCGTTCTCATGTCAAGTCATTAAATATTACCCATAAAGCTTCTGTTGCTTCAAAAGTTGTAACTTTAAGTTTAGGAGTTGCTGCAACTATACCTCAATTGAGTAGCTCGCGAGAAGCATTAATTTCTGAAGCAGATCGAGCACTTTATCAAGCTAAAATTAAAGGTCGCGATCGCGTTCTCCTTAGTTAAGGTTAGTTCTGGATAAATTAAAGAACAAAAAATTTTGTTTCAAATTTTTATTTTATTAGTTGCATCTACTCTAAATATCAGGTCTCATTAATTAGATGTAAATATTAATGATCTTCATCCATTATCTTGAGAATCTATCAAATTTCCCCCACCTCCCAATTCCCAACTCCCAACTCCCTAACAAATGTTATTTTTAGGTATTTAAAGAGACATGATATAGCACCACAAGAATTAGTTGTACCATTTCTCCATGAAGTTGCGCTTAATATAAAGTAAAGATAACAGCTATTAGTAAAATTCAGGTTTTGGTAAGAATTATTAAGCGCATTGTTACAGAGAAATAGTATTAATACCATTTTTAAAAAAGAATGTTACGAATAATAAGAATCATAAATAAACTTTCAAATAAAGTCTATTTGACGAAAAAGATAATTTACAAAATTAAAAATGGTATTAAATCTATCCATTCTGAATTCTGGATTCTGAATTCTGTTTGCGAAGCATTCCGTAGGAAATTCTAATAAATACCCTAGCTATTTGTAGCAAACATTTATCAAATTGGTATAAGACATTTTTCAATCCTAAAACTCTTTTACAGTTTGCTATTCCCTATTCCCTATTCCCTATTCCCTATTCCCTATTCCCTATTCCCTATAATTTAAATATTACATAAACTAATTTTATTTTTGAGTACGACGACTTCTAGGAGGAACAACTTTTGCAGAAGTCGATTTGCGGGGACTAGACTTACGTCGCTGTTTCTGGAGTTTTACTTTAGGAAGTAAGCTAGATAAACCTTTGGTTTTGAAGCGTTTATAAACTGAGCTACTCCAGTCACTCACAGAATGACTCATTGCACCAAGTTCTAGACCTACCAATAAAGCAATTGCTTCTTGGTAATGTAGGGAAAGCGATCGCCACAAGCTTTCTACAAACCCTAAAATACTCCATTCCAGCCCCAGTAATTCATCTATAATTAAACCAAATACAACTACCATTCCCAGCAATGTCAAAACATATAGCAATCGTATTGCAGTGCCAATTATCGGTCCGTGAGATAAAAAGGAACGATGATTTAGACTTGTTTGGTAGGGCCGCCAAAACCACTTAAACCAACCCCATCTTTGAAATTGCCGAGAATTAATGTCCAGGTCTGGGCCAAACATTAGCCCACTGAACAAAAAACCCCCAGAAACAAATAAGGTTAAGTGGGTACTATGAATTAACCCAAAGCTTAAGCTTGTTACTATGGGTAAACTCCACAAGGTTATTCGGTCATGGGTGCGACCACTGGGCATAGTAGATTTAATCTAGGCCAAAAAACACAGAATATACTTATCAAAATTAGCAGATATAGCACTACGCGCAAGTCAAAATTCAAAATTCAAAAGTCAGAAATAATCCCTGACTAATTTTGAGCTGCTTGATGCGCGTTCCCTCTCTTAGTCAGCATTCCGCAAGCGAGGTGTCGTCGCTGGATCTGACCACTTGCGAATGTCGTCATCGCGGTGTCGCATCCGCATTTATAAATGTCCGCGCTCTATTTGTGTAGTGCTATAGCCACAATAGATAAAAGATAATTTTTTTACTTGCATATTTAGTGAGATGTGTTATAGTTAGAAAAGTTGGGCGGTTAGCTCAGCGGTAGAGCGCCTGCCTTACAAGCAGGATGCCACTGGTTCAAATCCAGTACCGCCCATAAAATAAATTTAGCTATTAGTTAAGTTTATATTGACTACTCCCCGCAGCTTTTGCCGAGGGGATTCTAAGTTGATACTACGCAACAGGATAAATCCATGTTGCTTCGTTTTTTCGAGCGCTGACCAAAGATATGCTCTTTGGGGACAAGTCAAAGTGCCCCTACACAGTCGGCTTAAGTTTAAGCCATGCTTTGCTGCTTACTTTTGTCTAAACGTTTGTATATCCAGGTAATATCATGTCCGGATAATCAGTGATAAAAAACCTTTTCCCTTCTAACCTTTTCTTTCCTTCTGCCTCCTGCCTCCAGCATAGCTGCCTTACCTCCTCCAAAGTGTAAGTATTCAACCGGACATGATATAATAACACAGGACAACTAAAGTTGTCTAGTCTAAACGACTCGCTTGTTCTCATCCCCCGGTTAAAACCTATGCTTTATAAACATCTTTCTTAACATAAAACTTGACAAAAAGAGTCAAGTGTGCATAGGGGTGCGATCGCTAATCTTCATTTCGGCGCTTTCCCCCTATAAATACTCTATGGTACTTGTGGCAAATCATACACCCCTGCACTATAGATAGGGTTTGCTGAAAAAGTCTTATGGGTGAAGGTAGGAGACAACTCACCCCTAACTCCTCCGGTGGAGGGGAAGACAGGAGACAGGAGACAGGAGAAATGGGTATGGGAGCGAGGAGGCAGTAGGAAGAATTATCCCAAGATTGTTCTGCCATAATAATCCCAAAATACTAGCTTTTTTAGCTTCTTAGATCAAAAAGC
>NZ_JAAHHG010000433.1:0-6587 GCF_010692555.1 Okeania sp. SIO3B5
GGTCCGCACGTTGGGCAGTTTTGCCTTTTCAGAGCCTGCATTCAAATCCCCAAGCCCCGTGCGCCTGCCGTTTTTAGCGGGGCTGAGAGGCGAGGTCGAAGGCGACATCTCCCCTCTCCGCGTCCCCGTGTCACCGCGTCTGCGTGTCAAATCTTAAAAATCTCCCCATCTCCCCATCTTCCCACCTCCTCACCGATAAACTGGTAAAGTAAACTTAAAACAACTACCATTATTTGGACTAGACTCTACCCAAATTTTGCCGTAGTGGGATAAAATAACCCTCTGACATAGAGCTAGACCAATACCATAACCTTCTTTTGACTCATCACGCTTGAGCCTAAAACTATCTTCAAAAATACGACCGTGATTTTCTTTAGGAATACCAGGGCCACTATCACAAATTGTCACTTGAATCTTTTGAGTAGTGCGATCGAGGATTAAAACCTGTATTTCTCCTTGTTTAGGAGTATACTTAATGGCATTATCCAGCAAATTAACTATTACCTGACGTATTCTTTCTCGGTCAGCATAAACTAATGGTAAATCATTAGGAATATCCGTTTTCAACTGTAAGTCTTTTGACTTAAGTCGGTCTCGAAAACTAATTATCACCTCACAACACAATGCCCCCAAATCTAATTTTTCAGGCTGAATTTGTAACCGCGTACTTTTGCCCTTTGGCTTCTCCAGAATATCTATAATCATTCTGTCAATCACACGAACTTGGTAACGTGCCTGCTTAATTAGCTTTTCCACAAGAGTTGGAGAGTTTCTAGGAAACTCAATATTAGCAGTTTTTTGAGTTGATTCTAAAGTCTCTAGAGCCAACGAAACTGCTGTTAGGGGGTTGCGTAAGTCATGAGCTAACATGGCCACAATACGGTCTTTAAACCTTAGTTGGGCTTGAAGTTGTTCCTTTTCCTGTTTGAGGCGAAAAATCTCATCTGACATTTGCATTAACTCTACAGCACAGTCGATGGAACTAACAGATGATTTTTGATTAACAACCTGTTTAGATTGAGGCTGAGAATTATTAGTGCGCCAATATTCGGCGATGGAACGTTGCCAGCGTGGCCACCAATATTCCAATTTGGCAATTAAATCTGTACCAGTTAGGGTTTGTCTCGGTTCAGGATAAATTTTGAGTAGGGCAGGAGTAGCAATTAACTTGAAGTGCTCTGCCATATAGGGTTTTTCTTCTACGTCAATGACTTGAAATTCAAAAGGATAATCATTATCTTTTTTTAAATTGTTGAGAGACTTACGAATGGCTTGAATTTGCTCTTGAGAGCCAGGACGTTTATTGATAAACAATAAAATCTGTAAACATCCCTGCTCATTATTGTTATTAGATTTTTCTGAGGACACCGGTACAAAATCTCTAGGTAAGTAGGATAGGCTATTAGCATCTCTTTTGCAAATAGAATAATTTACCATTTAGTAGTAATCCATATTGAATATTCCCGCCTACCTAGATACTTGGCCTGATAGTGTAAGCGGGGCGGGGTTTACCACTTACGATTAAAAAACTAATTGGATGAATTTTATATTTTTTGTTAATGGCCTATAAAAGAAAATTAGTTTCTGAGATAATTTAATATCTATTTCATATTGTGACACTAATACTTTCAATTCGCCTTCTAGAGTATATTTATATTATTTAATGCTTGCTTGACATAATTGACATTTTATAGTATAAAAAACCAGATAAATCTTACCAGTGGTTATAATGACTCAAGTGAGGGAGAATTTTCTGGTAAGTGGTATACTGCAAGCTTCAATTTTATGGTAGTTAGAGGTTTGCTGAGGATACTCTCAGAACTTTGTGCCTCAGTTGCCTTTGACGTCCTCCCCGGCTGTTAGGCGCGGGGATTCCTACCGAGTCGTAACTCCTCGGCCGGATAAAATGTAATTTTAAATTTTGAATATTTCTAAAACTGGATGAAGTTGGTTAGCTGGCAAAAAAATCAGTCCCTCAGAATGGTGCTTGTGGTGGCGATCGCCTTCTTTGTTCTCTGTCTATTATTTAATCTGCACCGATATTATAGTTTTTATGCTTCTTACGACCAAGGTATATTTAACCAAGTCTTTTGGAATAATACACATGGTCGTTTTTTTCAAAGTTCTCTCTCTTCTGCTCTTTCCACAAATGTAGTTCATCAAGGCCAAGTATCAGAAGTATACTATCACCGCTTAGGCCAACATTTTACTCCAGCTCTATTACTGTGGTTGCCAATATATGCTCTATTTCCATATCCCATTACCCTAACAGTATTACAAGTCACCTTAGTTACTGGTGCTGGTTTAGTTTTATACATTTTAGCTAGGCACTATCTCCAGCCACCCTTATCAGCCATGATTACTATTAGCTTCTATGGTGCTAATGCAGTAATTGGCCCTACTCTCGCAAATTTCCATGATATTTGTCAGATACCTATATTTGTATTTAGCTTACTATTGGCCATGGAAAAACGCCGATGGTCTATATTTTGGATTTTAGCAATATTAATTTTAGCAGTGAGAGAAGATGCGGGAGTAGTTTTATTTGGAGTAGGATTCTATCTAATTTTGAGTAAACGCTACCCCAAAATAGGTTTAGCTATTTGTACTCTCAGTTTTGTTTATATAGTGGCTTTAACAAATCTGATCATGCCCCTATTTTCCGAAGATATTTCCCAGAGATTTATGATGGAAAGATTCGGTCAATATGCAGAAGGAGAAGAAGCTTCTACTCTAGAAATTATTTGGGGTATGATTAGCAACCCTTGGCGTTTAATTGCAGAAATTTTCACCCCATTCTTTGGCACTATCAAATATTTATTAGGTCAATGGTTGCCCTTAGCATTTGTGCCTGCTGTTGCTCCCGCTTCTTGGATGATCGCAGGATTTCCTTTGTTAAAGTTATTTTCTGCTCAAGGTTTGTCTGTACTGTCAATCACAATTCGCTACGCCATGACAGTAGTACCTGGATTATTTTACGGTGCAATTTTATGGTGGGGAAAGAGAGAATCAGAAGTTGAAAATTCATCACTACCATCACCAAAATTTCGCCGTTTCTGGGTAGTTTGTATTTGCTTGTCACTATTTTTTACATTTACTTCTAATCCTAATCGCACTTTTTATTTTTTAGTACCAGATTCAGTACAACCTTGGGTTTATGTTCCCGCACATCAACAATGGCAGCACGTTAGTCAAATGCGACCATTGTTAGATAAAATTCCTAATGATGCTAGTGTGGCAGCAACAACTTATATTATTCCTCACTTATCAAGTCGTCGAGCAATTTTGCGATTTCCCAGAATGCAATTTAGAAATGATGCTAGAGAAGTTGAAAAAGTAGAGTATATTATTGTTGACTTGTGGCGGTTGAATAGATATCGGGTAGCATTTAAGAGCGATCGGCAACGACTGGAAAAAATTGTACCTCGAATTGAAGAGCTTTATAAATCTGGTGAATATGGAATTACGGGTTTTGCAGATGGTGTGGTTTTGATGGAAAAAGGAGTAGTTTCTAATCCTGATGCTGTTGATGGATGGCAAAATTTCCGGCGAGAAATGGCTCAATTTTCTGATAAGTGAAATTGTAGGGGCGGGTTTATTTGATTTTGTTTAATTCCCATTAATTTAACGTGGAACTCGCCCCCTACCTCATCTAATTTTCTTGTCAAATTTGTTGATTTGATTTATTAAATATAGCAATCAGGAATCAGTTGTGAGAATTGAAGTATTCCTTAAAAGTACAGAATATAGGAATTATTACATTCATATGATACGTTTTTTCTTCTTCTCTGTTGCCAGATGAGCTGTTGCCTGTTGCCTAAAAGTTTCCAATATCTCACAACTCAAATCATATTGCTATAAGTGATTGCAGTCTTTTTGTTAAGATATTGTAATAACAAGATAATATACAGAGAGATTGGTTATGATTATTGGTAAGTTCCTGTTGGTATATGTGGGACAATAGGTCTACTTCCTCCAACTAAACACTTCCTCTGTGGAACTGTGGGACTTAAGCTCCTTTTCCTTGTTGAATTTATCACCATAGGATATTTATCCTAATTTTTAATTTATGGAATTATATCATGTCCGGATAATTAGTGATAAAAAACTTTCTCCTTCTTTTCTTCTTTCTTCCCTCCTGAATTCTGAATTCTGAATTCTGAATTCTGAGTGTTTATTTATAACTGTTCAACCGGACATGATATTACTTATTATTATTGTTGTCTTTGTGATTGTTATTTTCTCTATCTTATCGGCTTCTAACCCTAAAAAGAGCCGTGGCGGCCGTGGTTATGGTGGGGGTGGCTTTGATGCGGGTGGTTATGGTGTGGATAGTTCTGATGGGGGTAGTTCTGATGGGGGTAGTCCTGATGGGGGGTGTGATGGCGGGGGTGCTTCTAATGGGGGGAGTGATGGTGGAGGGTGTGATGCTGGAGGTTTTTGAAGTGTTATTTGAGGTGACAGTCAGGAGTCAGGAGTCCAGTAGGGTGCGTTACGCTGCGCTAACGCAGCGAGATATTTGAGATAGCTACAAACTACTGAACGGTGCGTTACGGCGCAACCTAATATTTGACAGTTCCAGTGAGTTTGTAGTAAGCGCCTAACGCACCCTACTGGATTACTAAAATTAAACCGGGGCAGTTACTAACTCTTTGTCTGCTGTTTCTGTTGCTTCTGGAGGTGTTTCTGCTTCCATATCCATGAGCGCTTTTATCCTTTTAAATAAATCTACTTCCGCAGGTTCTTGATCTGTTAATTTATCATAAAAATAGGTGTCTTTCAATCAGTGGGGAAAAGCTATTTCTAATAAACCATTTTCCCAGAGTTTAAAGCGCCAGTATTTGGATACTCGGTCATCGACTACCTCAAATAATGGGGCGCAATGTTTCTGAGGATAATAGATAAAATTATCGTCGCAAATGTAGTACCAAACATTTCCTTCTGCTTCATCAATAGCATAAACAACATATTCTTTGCCTACTGTTAATCGAAAGACTGTTTCTGTGGTTCGGTTAACCGCAGGATCAAGATAATTTTCTGGAAGAGATGTTCCAGTGTTGGCGATACAACGAATTTTCATAGTTGGTTTTCCTTATTTCAATTCCAATGCTTCAAGCAGAAATGCTGATAACTGATAACTGATAACTGATAACTGAAATGGCGTTCCTTGAATTTCTATGGCTACTCCTGTCTTAGCCTGTTCTAAAAGCAGTTGCTCTTCTAAGTTATTGGGAGTTTCATCGGGAATGGGGCCAGTTGTCACGATTTTATTTACTGCTTGGTAAAAAAGGTTAATTGTGATTATAAAACGCGATATACATCTTCATAAATTTCAAATCAGATGGGGAGAACCTTTATTAGAAAAATTTGCCGCTCCTCCGGAAGATGTTTTAGGAGAATTATCTCATTTTGAAATGGGAATTAGGCGTTTTTGTTACGGGTGCGATCGCCCCATCTCGATAAAAATAGGTAAAGAACAAGTCAAAGTTTTCTTAGATCCCGATATCTCAATGCTCCTGGAAGAAGATTTACCTACACAAATCGACCAGTTATCAAGAGGGGAAAAAATACACCTAGAATTTGTTGAGAGTTGTTGCGTCACAATAGAATTAGTGCCTCTTGACAACAAGGTTAACTGCAACTTAGGATATTTTGGCTATTCGGATAGCAATAAAAACTTTTCTCTAGATAGCAGTTACAAACAATTTCAATTAGACCGCAAAGAAGTCTTGGAAACTTTAACTGACTTTTGCATCAAGATTGCAGACATGGCAACAGAAACAGGTTATATTACCAGGCAAGAAAGAGACGATTTTATCTCTCCTGTGGAAATACATAAAATCAGCTCGTAAAAGCTTGAAAACTAGCTTGTATGAAATAGCGATCGCTTATTTAAGCTGCGGAATAGAGGAGAACGATGGCTTGCTGGATGGAGTGATCGGCAACGACTGGAAAAAATTGTACCTCGAATTGAAGAACTTTATAATTCTGCTGAATATGGAATTACTGGTTTTGCAGATGGTGTGGTTTTGATGCAAAAAGGAGTTGTTTCTAATTTGGATGCTGTTGATGGATGGAAAAATTTCCGATGATAAATTGTAGGGGGTTTTCTGGTATTCGCCCCTACTCTTTCATTATCAATTATCCATTATTAGTTATCCATTGAAAAAGGTGCTTCCCTATCTAAAATTAAACCGGAGCAGTTACTAACTCTTTGTCTGCTGTTTCTGTTGCTTCTGGAGGTGTTTCTGCTTCCATATCCATGAGCGCTTTTATCCTTTTAAATAAATCTACTTCTGTAGGTTCTTGATCTGTTAATTTCTCATAAAAATAGGTGTCTTTCAACCAGTGGGGAAAAGCTATTTCTAATAAACCATTTTCCCAGAGTTTAAAGCGCCAGTATTTGGATACTCGGTCATCGACTACCTCAAATAATGGGGCGCAATGTTTCTGAGGATAATAGATAAAATTATCGTCGCAAATGTAGTACCAAACATTTCCTTCTGCTTCATCAATAGCATAAACAACATATTCTTTGCCTACTGTTAATCGAAAGACTGTTTCTGTGGTTCGGTTAACCGCAGGAT
>NZ_JAAHHG010000433.1:6687-8597 GCF_010692555.1 Okeania sp. SIO3B5
TAGATAAAATTATCGTCGCAAATGTAGTACCAAACATTTCCTTCTGCTTCATCAATAGCATAAACAACATATTCTTTGCCTACTGTTAATCGAAAGACTGTTTCTGTGGTTCGGTTAACCGCAGGATAAAGATAATTTTCTGGAAGAGATGTGCCAGTGTTGGCGATACAACGAATTTTCATAGTGGGTTTTCCTTATTGATTTCTTGGTGCTGCTTTGGGATATTCTCGTTTGAATTTAAACTCAACGTCTTGACAAGTTTTGCGGTTTCTGTACCAGTGGACTTGTACTGCTGCCCCATCAAGTATTAAACTATCGGATAGCAATAAAAACTTTTCTCTAGATAGCAGTTACAAGCAATTTCAATTAGACCGCAAAGAAGTCTTAGAAGCTTTAATATCATGTTCCCCTTCCAGGGGAGCTGCGAATTGCGGATAATCAGTTATAAAAAACCAACTGCGATCTAACCTTGCTCTTTCCCTTCAGCATAGCTACCTCCTGCCTCCTGCCTTCGAACCACAGATATTATAAGTATTCAACCGAACATGATATAACTGACTTTTGCATCAAAATCGCAGATATGGCAACAGAAACAGGTTATATTATCAGACAAGAAAGAGAGGATTTTATATCTGGAACAGAAATACATAAAAACAGCTCGTAAAAGCTTGAAAACTAGCTTGTATGAAATGGCGATCGCAAGTTAAAGCATCGCAATCTTTCGCAATCTTTGTGATAAATTAGTATCCACTCAATATGATGGGGTAGGCAATGATTTATAGTTGCCAAGACCAACCAAAGGAATTAAGAACAGAGCGATATGGCTGACACCACATTCCGCGAACGTAAATAATAGTTGCCAGAGAGGGAATATTTCTAATCTGAGAAATGCGTTTTATAATATCGTCCCTCATGATATATATAAAGAAAATATACGTTTAATCACAAAATATTAATATTTGCCTCGAATTTTTACAACACTTGCTATGCTGAATACATCAATTTAAAAAACTGTGATAAAAATTATGAGAGCATCAAAATCATCATTACATCTTGGCCAATCAATATCTCTAGGAATTGTTTTGTTGCTAATGAGCTTTGGGGTAATGCTTGTGACAACAATAATGATCGCAAATGGAAGTTAAAAAAAACAATAGACCTCTTTAAGTAAAATAAAGAGGTTGACTAACTATTCTTAATTTGCTAATATTTGTTCACATAAGCTCCTATATGTTAATATAGCATTATTGGGTTATGTTCCACCCCAGAAAGCCGTAGAAATACTTGGCTTGCATCCTAAATACCGACACGCAAATATGCAGATGAAGGCAAAATCGAAATTATCAATAACGTTGCCGGGCAAAGATTGTATAACACACAATCTTACATCAGGGGTGCAACTAGAGCTTCCCTTATTTGCTAGTGCCGAGTCTCATCAGCAAAACAAAAAGATGACCTCAATAGACAAGTTGAGTTCATGCAAAACCAGTACCCAGAAGCAGAAGTTATCAAAGACATTGGCAGTGGACTCAACTTCAAACGAAAAGGTCTTAGAGCCATACTGGACAGACTATTGCGAGGAGATCAGCTCACAATTATTGTTACCTGTAGGAACAGACTTACCAGATTTGGATTCGAGCTTATACAGTATTTGGTCGAACAAAACGGTGGAAAAATCCTGGTTCAAGGGCAAACTGTATACTGTCCAGAATCAGAAATGGTCGCCGATGTTCTCTCCATCATCCACATTTTTTCGGTTCGAGTCCACGGACTTAGAAAGTATAAGCAAAAAATCAAAGAAGATTCGGATATACCTAAATTGTGAACAAAGGCAACTACTCAGACAATGGATAGGTGTGGCTAGGTTTACCTATAACCGAACCGTTGAATATCTTCAGCAACCTGATACC
>NZ_JAAHHG010000434.1 GCF_010692555.1 Okeania sp. SIO3B5
AGCTAGATTTCGGTCTATGTCGAGGAGTTTAGAAGTCTGTTGACAGGCTTTAAGCAAATGTGGATTCATCCCATTTGCGGTGTATTAACCACGGAATCCAGGGTGTTTCAACCCCTGGAGATGTCAATTTCTCCTTCCTTTCGTCTTTCTTCGCTCCTGAATTGCAGAATTGCAGAATTGCAGAATTGCTGAATTCTGAGTAGTTTATTTATAACTGTTCAACCGGACATGATATTACAGCGGTTTTCATTTCAATAGACCACAGTAGGGACGTTGCATGCAACGTCCCTACATGGTTTTGGTTATAACGATGTGGTTCATCAATTTGAAAAGCGCTGTAAAAGCTAATGCACAGTTTTAGCTGTGTCAGTCTACTACCAATAGCTCTTCCTTCTTTCTTCTTCCTTCTTCCTTCTTCCTTCTTCCTTCAAATATAAGCCTGAAGTTCAGACCGCAAGGCAGTCTCGACCAGCCTATATTCTGCCTGTGCCTGAGATAAAATCTTATCCGCTCCTTCTGTGATACCTCCACGCCCAATATATTCTAACTCTTTGCAAAGCTCAGACAAATTGTTGGCCCCCACAGAAGCACTACTAGATTTCATGCTATGAGCAGATCTTTGTAGTAATTTTGCCTCTTGTTGTTTAATTGCTTGACTCATTTCATCTAACAGTTTAGGCGAATCTTCCAGATAGCAATCAATTACTTCTACTAAAAGCTCTGATTCACCTCCAGCCATTTCCTTCAACTCTTGCAACACTGACAGATCGACAACTCCTTCTAACTCTGGTTGAGGTAAAACATCTTGTTCAGTTTTTGTTTCTGGGAAATTGCATTTACTTAAAGCTGTAGTCAATGCTTCTAAGCGAACTGGTTTACTAATATAGTCATCCATACCAGCAGCTAGACAATTTTCCCGGTCGCCCTGCATTGCATTGGCCGTCATAGCAATAATACGGGGGCGTTTTTCTTTTTCCCATTCAGTACAAATTTGGCGTGTAGCAGTCAAACCATCCATTTCTGGCATTTGTACATCCATCAGTACCACATTATAAGATTGACGACGTAAAGCTACTAATACCTCTAACCCATTAGCTGCCACATCAACTCGATATCCTAAATTTTTGAGAATATTAATTGCTACTTTTTGGTTAACGACATTATCTTCTGCTAATAGAATTTTCAGAGGTAATTTTTCTGCTAACTTGATATTTGATTGAATTTTAGATTTTTGTGTATTATTAACCGTACCCCCTTTCAGGATACCTACTAAAACTTTTTCTAGTTGGGATTGTTTAATTGGCTTGTTGAGATAAGCAGCAACATTGATATTAAGGTTCTGACTAGAATATTCTAGTTCACTTAGAGAGCTGAGAAAAACTAAAGGCAATTCTTGACAATTTGGTAACTGGCGAACTTTCTTAGCTAGAGTAAAGCCATCCATTTCTGGCATATGTACATCTAGAATAGCAAAATCAAATGTCTGTCCTGACTGTAATAAATTTATCGCCTCTTGCCCACCACTCAAAGCTTGAGACATCATAGATAAAGATTCTGCTTGAAGTGTTAGCACTTGCCTGTTAATAGCATTGTCATCTACAACTAACAAATGTTTATTTTTTAATATTGTTTCAATTTCTGATTTATTACTAAGATATGAATTATCAGTAACAGCAGTAGCTACTACAGTGAAAAAGAAAGTCGAACCAACTCCTGCTTCACTTTCTACCCACATCTTTCCTCCCATAATTTCACTTAACCGCTTGCTAATAACTAACCCCAATCCTGTGCCACCATGGATACGGGTTGTAGAAGCGTCAACTTGACTGAAAGGTTTGAACAGACGATCCATACGATCTTGAGGAATACCAATACCAGTATCTTTAACCGCAAATTGTATTTCGTAGACAGCAGAGCAGGAAACATTTGATTCTAGATGTTGTGTTTGATGGGAAATAGGAGAATTCCTTTTTTGCCCAGAGTCTAAATCTTGATTTTGAAGTGAAGCTGTTACTGATACTACCACTTCCCCAATTTCTGTAAATTTGACTCCATTGCTGAGGAGATTAACTAATACTTGACGTAATCTAGTTACATCTCCTACTATAAGTTCAGGAGTTTGTGGTTGTATTAGATAAGCTAGCTCTAAATTTTTTTCGGCTGCTTTTGGAGCCAATAAATCTAGACATTCCTCTATACAGCTTCTGATATTAAAAGGTTGTTCCTCTAAATCTAGTTTACCAGATTCAATTTTAGAGAAATCAAGAATATCATTAATTAAGATCAACAAAGCATCTCCACTGTTGCGGATAACTTCGACAAAATCTTGCTGGTATGGTTTTAGCTCTGTGTCTAACAGTAAACCTGTCATCCCAATGACTGCATTCATTGGAGTCCGGATCTCATGACTCATTGTAGCGAGAAATTCACTTTTGGCTCGGTTAGCAACTTCTGCTTCTTCTTTAGCAGCTCTGGTTCGGTCTTCTGCTTGTTTCTTCTCTGTAATATCTGTTATTGTGCCAACAGCGCGATAGGGTTGACCTGATTCGTCACAAATACGTTGTCCTTTGATAAATATCCAGACATAATGCCCATCCCGATGTTTGATGCGATGGTTATGCTGAAAACGTTCTGTTTCTCCTGCTAAATGTGCTTCTACATCTCTAACGGTTGCTTCTAGATCGTCTGGATGTATATTATCTGACCAAGTAGATAAAGTGTGGGGAAGTGGATCGTCTTCGTAACCAATAATTCTCATCCAGGTAGGTGAATAGTAAACCTGATTTGTTTGTATATCCCAATCCCAAAGACCATCATTTGTACCAGATATAGCAAGTGCATAGCGTTCTTCACGATCGCTCAAAATAGATTCTATCCGGCGACGTTGAAGAATTTCTGCACTGAGGTCTTGATTTTTTTTGTTTAGTTCTTGAGTTCTTTCCTTGACTCGGTTTTCTAGAGATTCGTTTGTGTGCTTAATTTCAATAAATTTCTCATGTAAAGCTAATAACATTAACTGAAAGTTCGTAGTGAGGGTATTAATTTCTTCGATCCTACTTTTCCTTGGTAAACCTATAGGAATTTCTTGATATAGCAGTTTTTGAGGTAAGTCTGTAGTAACTTGTGTTAGTTTTAACAAGGGCGTTACTAATCTTTTACTGACCAGCACTGATATGATTAATCCTACCACTGCGATTATTTGCATTGTCACCAGATTTTTAATATAACTTGTTTCTAGGAAGTCTATGTAGGGTGCTGTGGGTAAGGTGACATATAGAGTCCAAGGAATATCGGCACTAATTTGTATCTTTTTTCCATAGAAAGATTCTTTCCATCGTTTTATCTTTGGCATTCCTAGTGTTGTTGGTTGCCACTTAAAGATATCTCCATAGTATTCCACATTTCCTGTGTCCAGTAAGTCAAATTTTTTCTCCGTAGTTACCTCTGAGCTACCCTCAGTAATGATGTATTTTTCGCGATCAACCAGTGTTGTTTTTATTTCTTTTATTTGAGTATTTAGTTGCTGGAGTTGACCTAATTCAGCTATGCCTATAGAAGCATAAGCTATTCCCTGGAAACTATTATCTTTAACTATTGGTGCTATGATACCTATATGAGGTACATTAGATGCTTTATCTCTATGAATATCTGTAACTTGTGTTTGCAATTCTTTGGCTAGTTTGCTCCAAGTGTACTTATAAGATATGTTCAAGTTGAGTAATGATTCTCCAAATTCATTCAATGCAGGTTCAGCAGCAATTATATTACCCTTAGGATCGGTAACATATACTTTTAAAAAAGAGCTAAATGCTTTTTTCATTACTGATGTACTTTGTTGGAGAGTAGATATTTCATTATCGGGTACTTGAGCTGCTATTTTTGCTAACTCTTCAACAGCATACAAGTGTTTTTCATACCAAAACTGTAAATTATTTACCAGAGGAATTGTTGCTGCATTCAGTTCTTTTTGAATGTCTTTTTCTACTATTGTCAGTATATGTTGTCCATTAAATATTGTGAGGATTAAAGCAGGTAATAAAATAAATGCGACTAATAAGTTAAAAATAGTTTGTTGAAAAGATATTTTTTTGTAATATTTAGATATTTTTAAAAGTTGACGCATGGGTAAATAACTGACAATTAAGTTAGCAATTAAGGCGTTTAAAAAGCCATTAATTGATTGCTTCATCATAATTAATACAGTTTGTGTTGTACCTACTTTCAACACTAATCCGTAAAATAATACTGCTAGAGGCATCCCAATCAAAAGCCAATATATTCCATCTAGCAAGACTATATTTTGCAGATAGCGACGCTTTAACATTATTCCCACAAACATAGCTTCTAGGGTAAAAACAGCGATCGCATAGGGATGGTGCCAGAGGAAGTATGTGTGGCTACCGACAATTAAGCCTGCTATTGTTCCCCATACAGCTCCATAGAGTTCGACTATTATAAAAACTGCAATACTACCGAAGAGAAAATCTACCCCAAAGAATAAAGGTAATTTAAAATAATTGCCTAAATAACCTAAGATAATTAGTAATATTAACCCGAGTTTGCTTATCAAGGCAGAATTTTTTGGTAATTTTTTATTTTTATGGAAAAAGTTCATTTTTTTTTTAACTTTATTTTTGGGAATTCTTAACATTTATTAAGTTGTTATTAACTTGATGGCATTCAAGTTGTTAAATTGGGATAATTAAAATCTGTAATTATCCATAAGTCGGAACAATAAATATTATCTTAACTATCTTAATATTAATCTATTAATAAAAAAATAGCTACAGAGAACAGTTGATAATTTGGTTAAGATTCTGATAAATTTATCCCTATTCCCTCTTTCCTCTTCCTTCTTTCTTACTTCTACCATTTGTAACAAACATTTATCAAATTGGTATCAAACTCCATCAAATTTTAGACACCGTGCAGACAGTGGATTTTTGTACCCTTGCTCCCTTTGGTTACGGGTAGAGAGAGGTCAGGAGCCAGAATTACCTTTTGCCTTCTGCCTTCTGCCCTCTGCCTTTCCTGATAAATATTAACTTCTGAGATTTACTTGAAATTTATCAACCAAAGCATCTCGAACCTTTTGCTGAATTGGGTCAATATCTGCATCAGTAAGAGTACGATCGCTCATCCGATAGATTAACCGAAACGCTAAACTCCTTTGATCTTCCGGTACATTTTCACCCCGATATTCGTCAAATAATTCTATTGACTCTAATAACTTTCCAGCAGACTCAGAAATTACCTGTTTAATCTCATTCACAGACACATCAACTGACACAAAGAAAGCAATATCTCGGTCAGCAGATGGGAACGTAGAATAACTGCTAAACTTGCGCCTCAACATATCTGCTTGAGTCATCACTGACAAAAGTAACTCTAAACTTAGCTGAAAAACATAAACCTCATCTGGTAACTCTCGTTCCTGTCGTAGTTGAGGATGCAATTGCCCGAATACACCAAGATATTTACCTTCCAACCATAATGACGCTGTTCTCCCTGGATGCAACAAAGGATTTTCTGAGCTTTGTTTATACTCAACTGCTAAATAGAGTCGTTCAAACACTTGTGTCAAAATACCTTTAGCTTCAAACCAACTTAAAGACTGTTCCTGACCACCTAGAGTCCAACTTTTGGGAGCATTGCTAATAATTCCGGCGATCGCATCTGCTTCCTCAAAATTTTCTCCCTGTTTCCAGAAAATACGACCTATTTCAAACCCATTTAATGCTCCATTTCCTTGTTCGAGATTATATTGAAAAGCATCAATAAGTCCAGTTAGTAACTCTGTACGCAGAGCAGAATATTCTACAAATAAAGGGTTAGCGATCGCTATTTGATTTTCCTCACCTTGCTTAACCAAAGAATAGTGCATCAATTCAGTCAACCCTGCTCCACGGAAAGCTGCCCTGAGACTCAGCACCGCAGACTGTTCCGGTGGTAAATAACCAGCAGCACTTTTGCTGGGTAGAGTTTCGCAAAAGTTATCATATCCATACAAACGGGCAACTTCTTCTATAAGATCTATTTCCCGTTCTAGATCTCGATAACGATACGGAGGTACTGTCACATTCCAAACTACTTCCTCTGTAGTTTCCGATCTAATTAAACCACATCCTAAAGATGTGAGAATACCTTCAACTTCTTCTGGTTGGAGAAAAGATTCATACAAAGTACCTTCTCCGCGCTTCAGTGGTCCTAAAATTTCATTAATTCGGTTGAGACGGAGGGATAGTTCGCGTACTGTCAGGTGTTCTCCTGCCGTGCTAAAAGTTTCTTGAGTAGTAGCATTTCCACCAGCTAGTTCAGTAATCAACATAATAGCACGACGGCAGGCCAATGCTAATTCAGCTTGATTAACCCCACGTTCATATCTAGTTGATGCTTCTGTACGTAGACTTTGAGTCCGAGCTGAACGACGGATAGCGATCGGAGCAAAAATTGCTGCTTCCAATAATAGGTTTGTAGTATTGTCATCAACTTCCGTTTCTTCACCACCCATTACCCCAGCTAAAGCAACTGGTTTGTCATTGGCCGTAATCAATAATGTTTCAGCTTCTAGGGTTCGCTTTTGACTATCTAGGGTAATCAGAGATTCGTCAGGCTTTGCATAACGAACTCCTATTGTCAACTGCTCATTACCTGTCAGACTTATTAACCTATCTAGGTCAAAACCATGAAGTGGCTGACCCCACTCTAACAAAATATAGTTAGTAACATCTACTACATTATTGATAGACCGGATACCTGCAGCATCCAATCGTTGTTTTAACCATCCTGGTGAAGAAGCAATTTTTACTCCTTCAATGAGAGTACCAATATAAACCGGGCAAGCTGCCGACTCTGAGATATCTATTTTCAGACTACTGGAGCTTTCTTGCTCTGTAATCAAAGTGCCAGAAGCTTCTGGTATTCTCAGAGACGCTCCTGTCAAGGCAGCCACTTCCCGAGCAACGCCAATCATACTGAGAGCATCAGCACGATTTGCCGTTGTTGTCAAGTCTAAAATAACGTCGTCTAGACCAAGTAAAGGCCGAACATCACTGCCTAACTGTGGATTTTCCAATTCAAATATATGAATTCCTTCAGAATCTTTTGTTAAGCCCAATTCTGCCAAGGAGCAAATCATCCCTTCCGAGGGGACACCTCGTAGTTTACTCTTTTTAATTTTTAAGTCAATTTTCGACAAATAAGTACCAATAGTTGCTACTGGCACATAAATATCGGCTTTGGCATTCGGCGCTCCACAGACAATATTTAATGGCTCTGCTTTACCAATATCTACTTGGCAAACCCTAAGTTTATCAGCATTAGGATGCTTATTAGCTTCTAGTATTTTTCCTACAACTACCCCGGCTGCCCAGGTGCTTCGATCTTCTATTTCTTCTACCTCAAAACCTGCCATTGTCAGAGTTTCGGCTAAATCTTCTGGAGAAATTTTGATGTCTACCAGTTCCCGCAACCAGTTCAGAGAGATACGCATTCTTTAGTAATTTCCTTTAGGCACAGTAGAGCAAGATATTTGCTCTTAGGCCATATTTATAACTTCAAATAATATTTTATCTCTCTGGTGGGTGGCAGGGCTGTTTCATTCTAAATTTTTGCGTTTCTCTCAAAGCCTGATGGGGAGACAGTTATGGGCAGTTCTACTTCACTGAAGTGAAAAGTCCACTTTTAATCATAAATTAAAAGCCTCCATCCCCATGTCTCCGCGTCCCCGCGTCTCCGTGTCTATCGAGGTGTCTCCGCGTCCCCGCGTCTCCGCGTCTCCGTGTCTATCGAGAATGAAACAGCCCTGGGTGGGTGGGGTCATAATTTGTCAAACTTTTAATTTATTGTCGGCCTTGATGGTCAATGGGATATGGCAAAAAAACCGTTATTTGTTTTATCAAGATGTTGCGAGAAGACCCGCGCTCTCCTCCAAGGGAGCGTCGGGATGAATCGCAATCAATGTTGATATTTCATACACAATGTGTTAAAATGTGATAAAGTTAATTAGCAAATAATCATAGATGGTTGAAAAAGCGTACAAATTTAGGTTTTACCCAACTCCGGAACAGGAAAATCTGTTGAGGAGAACCTTGGGATGTGTACGCCTCATCTACAACAAAGCTTTAGCAGTGAGAACTCAAGCCTGGCATGAACAAAAGCAACGAGTGAGCTACAAACAAACTTCAGCTATGCTTACAAACTGGAAAAAGCAGGAAGATTTAGATTTTCTTGACAGAGTAAGCAGTGTACCATTGCAGCAAGGGTTGAGACATCTACAAACTGCTTTCACTAACTTTTTTAGTGGACGGACTAAATATCCCAGCTTTAAGAAAAAGCGTAATGGTGGCAGTGCTGAGTTTACGAAGTCGGCATTTAAGTGGAAAGATGGTCAAGTCTATCTAGCTAAATGCTCTGAACCGTTACCTATTAGATGGAGTAGACAACTACCACAAAACTGTGTGCCAACAACAATAACAGTGAAACTTGACCCCTCTAGTAGATGGTCTGTGTCTTTGAGAGTCAATGATACCAGGGATTTAAAACTTAAACCAGTCCAGAAACAAATAGGTATTGATT
>NZ_JAAHHG010000435.1 GCF_010692555.1 Okeania sp. SIO3B5
GGCTTGCCGTTCCTTTGACCTTGACGTGCCTGACTATAGGAGTACTACTGATGTCGTATAGAACCCAGAGTACATCTGTGCCTTTTCTTCCAGTCCCATTGCACGCAAAAGTCCAGCGATTGTCCTTCACTATTCTGAAGTATTTATTTGCTACCCACCCATTTGTCTTGTTGGGGTGCCGACGTTTAGCCCAATTAAAGAGGTATTTCCACACTCGATAACGAATGTAGTTGAAGGTTTCTTTGCTCACTACTCCTCTGTAATAGTTAGCAAAACCTCTCAGAAGCGGATTTAAGGTTTTAATGACTTCTTCTTGAGTTGCACTTTTCTTTTGTTTTATGGTTTCCCCAATCTTTTTGCAGAAAGCTAATACTTTCTTTTTCTGGGGCTTAATTAATAATTTGCCACTGTAATGACGTAAGTTGAATCCAAGAAAGTCAAAGCCTTCTTTCATTGTTACTATCCTTGTCTTCTCCTCACTGATTTCCAAGCCTCTACTTGACAACCATTGCTTTATTAGGATAAGCACTTGTTCCAAAGATTCCTTGTCTTTAGCGGTAACTATGAAGTCATCCGCATATCTGATGATGCCTAGCTTTGGGTTAGCTGTTTTGATGTGTTCTTCGCTCCCCGTGCAGTCCAATATTTGCTAGTATTGGACTTATTACACCACCTTGAGGAGTGCCTGTCTCGGTAGGATTGTGTATCCCTTTGTAGATAAATCCTGCTTTTAACCATTCTTTGATTAGTGCCCCTTGTGGGACAGAACCAATCATGTTCAGGATGGATTCATGGGCAATGTTGTCGAAGAAACCTTTGATATCAGCGTCTAAAACCCATTTGTCACTACAGCTTGAGGGATTGACACTCAGCCTGATGTAACTTTGTGCTATTGCGTCGTGACAACTTCTTCCTGGTCTGAATCCGTAGGAGTTAGATTCAAACATGGCTTCCCATTCGGGTTCTAGTATGTTTTTGACTATTGCTTGTGCGACTCTATCCTTTATGGTCGGGATTCCCAGAGGACGTTTCTTGCCGTTAGACTTAGGTATATATACTCTTTTCGCGGGTTTAGCCTCTGGCATATCCCAAGTATTAGCAAGTTTCACTCGCTGTGCAGGGGTATTAATTATTTCCTTATCAATACCTGCTGTTTGCTTTCCGGCATTAACCTGAGTGATTTGTCGAATACTCAGCAATAAATTGGCTCGGCTTCTTACTAGCAATTTCTGCAACCTTCTGAGTTGCTGACCTTGACCAAGTTTTCGGGCACGGAAGATTCTTTGACGTAGATTCCTCACAATCTTACGGGCTTTTCGCCAATTAATCTGCGACCAGTCCATGAGTTGTCCATTGTTTCCATTTATCAGGCTTGCGCTTGACATCTAACTTTTAACTCCGTTTGGTTTCCTGATCATTGTTTCTTTCCGTATAAGACCCAGAGGAAGTCTGCTTTGCTTTCGTTCAGGGGCAAATCTAGAACCCCTATCCAGCCCATTACAGACTGGCATTCGCTTTTTCCTCCATCTTTTACCCATCTAGGGATTGTGTCTTCGTTACCTCCGACCTACTTTGAGAATCGACCCGCTCAAAGACCTAGTTGGGCTTACCCTGTTGATTCATCTAGATTTTCTGAATGGTTCGGATGGACGACTATTCTGCGACGGGGGTTGTATTCCTACGTTCAATGGACACTACAACCATTGAACTGCCCGTTTACCCTTTTGGTCACAGCCTATCAGGAGTGATTTGGCTGTTTTTGGAATGACGCAGTTTAGGCATCGTCTTCATGTGAATTCATCCTTTCATTCACCCTCTTGCTCCTGGCTGCTTCACCCTAGTAGCCGAGGTTACTTTTGGGGGTTGCTTACCTTCTGCTTCATTACTTACTACAGAAGTACCCAGACTCAAAGAGTCCTTTCCATGAGGGTCTGGGGTAGGAATCCCAGAGAGGAGTCGGCTCCCCGTTCTAAATGACCAGTTCAGGTCACACGCAGTAATTCCAACTCGCGATACAAGGATGTCAAAAATCGGGGTCTGGCAATAAACTCTCTATCTGAGGTTGTCAAAAACTTCTCCAAACCCAAATCTATACCTATCGCTTCTCCGTGAGGTTGAGCTTCTGGTCTCGATACCTCAGACTCGATGGTGAGTACTACTTCCCACCTATCTGCCTTCCTTAATACCCTTGCTTGCTTGACTACAAAACCTTCTGGAATTGGTCGGTGCAAGTTAATGGGTATAATTCCAATCTTGGGCAGAGAAATCTGCCAACCTGTAATGGGGTTAGTTTTAAATTGAGGAAACAGCATCGACTTCATTTGGCCAAACTTCTTGAAGCGAGGAAAGCCATAACCTCTTTGCTGGAAATAATTCCAACCATCGTGCAATCTACGAATTGTAGTTTGCAGAACTTGAGAGGGAACAACTCTCGAGTTCTGGGAATGCTTTTTTGGCCAGGGGCAGTGCGTTTTGCTGGTTGTAGTAGGTTGGAAAAGACTTGTTAGCTGGGATGATGTATTCTTTTGATAGGGAACAATAGTTCAAACTACACTTACGGGCATTCACCCAATCCTTGATTTCCCGCAAGGCATAGTTGTACACTTTGCGAGATATTTCCAACCAATGGAGCATAGTTTGCTCTTGGATGGGGTCGGGGTGAAGTCGATAACGATAGTTGATGGTTAGAGTCATACAAAAATTCTAACACAGAATGATTACTCTATAGCTCTATATCTATACTGTTGGGTGATTTTACCGGGATTGACCGGAAAAATCTGCTTGAGGGGTCCATGTATCCCGACGCTCATCTTTCAGATAGAGCGCGGGACTTATAGCCCCTCAAACTCCCCATCAGTTAATCAGCAAGTTTGGCAATTGACAATCGTTCATACTATGTTAAAATCTTGGAGATTTGTATTGATTGAGCTAAAAAATATCTTTGACTTCTCACCCGACTAAAGTACGGGTTATTCTAAGCAGTTGTTCAGAATCGGTTGAAAAACACGATTCTCAAAGGCCACTAGCTGTCACTGGACTTGATTAATTTTTTCCAGTGGTGGCAGCTCATATACCACCTACAGACTCAAATATGCTGACTCCGAATGCCACATACATCGCCCTTACTTTTGTCTCGCTTTCAGAGTGGTTTTACACTTATGAGCGAGCTATAAATCCCTATCCTTGCTGCCTATTTGTCTGTGCCGAGTGTCTTGGTAGAACCATGCTAGTAGTTTCTTCCCGACAGGAGTTTCACCCCTACAAGCATTGAGTCTATGGGACAAACCTTGTTCCTACTCGCATTCATTGGTATTATCCCACATTTTGGGATACTTGGGAATAAATTCCCACAACTTGTTTTCATCCAAGGGCTAAAGGCACTTGGCTTTCAACTTCACATTTTTTTGTAATATTTACAGAAAATCATATATAGTCTTAAAGATGCAAATAAAGATGTAAAAAATATGCAAAACAGTACATACCTAGAACTTTCTAAAAAATGTATCTGTTGCAGCTGAAAAAATCCTGGCCTAGTTTCTGAAATAGGAATTATGTCATTAGATTAGTGCTGTAGTAATGGGGAACAATGGCTGTTCTTGTAATGTCTTAACTCACAAGGGCTAAGTTTTCCCTAGAAATGAAAATATAGGTTGACAATAACAGTTATCTATCATCTATACAGAATCTAAAAGTTAGCTCTTTGAGCAAATCACAGATAAATCACCAATAGTAAATTCTAAAAAACGAGGTAAGCAAGTGACACAAATACCAAATCCAACTCCACCATCAGTAGATATACCTAACCCTGATTCGGATGATGGCGGGCGTATCCTAATTGGAACCCCAGGAGCAGACCGTACAGCGGGAACACCTGGTGGTGACAATTTTTCAGAGTTGTCAGGTGATGACTTTGTGGCAGCAGGTGGTGGTAATGATGTAGTTGCATTAGGTGGAGGTTCTGATACTGTAACTGGTGGTACTGGCAACGATTCCGCCCAAGGTAACCGAGGAGCTGACTCCATGCTCGGAGGTGCAGGAGATGATTGCCTCAGAGGTGGAAGAGATAATGATACTGTAGATGGTGGTGAAGGATCAGACATTCTGTTCGGCGATCGCGGTGATGATATAGTCAGGGGTGGAGCAGGAGGAGACCTAGTAAGAGGTAATTTAGGTGTTGATTTCCTACAGGGTGATGACGGTAATGATACTCTTCAAGGAGGTAAAGGCAATGATAGTCTTGATGGTGGTGATGGGAATGACTTCGTATCAGGACAAAGAGGGAATGATGTTTTAACAGGTGGCGATGGAGCTGATACGTTCTTCTTCTTCTATGGTCCAAATGGTACTTATGGAGTTGACACTCTAACAGACTTTAATGGAGATGAAGGAGATAAGATAGTTCTCGCTGCTGGCCCAACTGTTCCAGAGGATGCCAGCTTTAATGCTCTAAGTGGTTCAGCTGGAGGTGAGTTGCCCGCAAACGAGTTTGCAGTGATTGAGAACTTCAATCCTGCAACTCAAGGAGACAACCCTGCAGCAATTATATATGACCCTGCTAATGGTTTAGTCTACTATAACCCAGAGCAAGTTATTGGTGATGAAGATCAAATTCTTCGGGTTACTCCGAATACCCCATTAGACAACACTGACTTTGAAATCTTCTAAGTCTGGTTGATATATAGATGCGCTTTAACATATCGGTATAACCCGAGAATGAAGATTCTAACTCCCCCCTAACCTATATTTTAGGGGGGAAAATTTTTAGTGGTCTTTTCAAGTTATACCAATTTAATAAAGTTATGGCATAAGTCTGAATTCTTAAGCACCCCTTTTTATCCCCCCCTAACCCCCAGGGCTGTTTATTCTCCATAGACACGGGGACGCGGAGACACGGAGACACGGGGATAGAGGCTTTTAAATGGCGTTGGACCAAATATTCTTTCAGAGCTTAAAGACGCTTATTGGTTGAAAAATCGGCAAATTTTGGCAAATGCCACCGTTCCACTATCCCCTTTTAGGAGTACACAAGTTAGTCAATTTGTCAAAGCTTGTAAAACCAACAAAATGCTTGTAAGCTTTTTATAATAGGCATTATCCACTTTTGTAAAGAATTTTGCTGATAATGGATAGCTTGGAAAGGGGGGAGCTAGAGATTTTTGTCGGGGGTTTGGGGGTATCAAACTCTTCCATTTCTTTAACAAATTGATATTATCCTCATATAGCAGAAGGCAGAAGGAGAAATCTGGCGTTGTCTTAGTTTTCAGTTTTTGATACAGCGGTTTCCGTTGTTATGAGGTACACTTGTCGCGGGCAAGATGCCTAAACGCAGGCAAGATGCCTACGCTACGATGATTTTACCATTCAAGCTTGTACCTCATTTGCCCGAAATATGCTGTATGTCCTTAATTATTAATTATTAATTATTAATTATTAATTATTGAGCCTTTCCTTTAAATTTGAGATCAAAAGCTACATATTCAATGATTAATTATTAGGCTAAGGATGGGAATAGAAGAATATCTCAGATTAGCAAAACTCTACTTGAGCGAAGGTAAATTAGGTCAAGCTATAGTAGCCTGTCAAGAAGTTTTAAAATTACAATCAAATTCTGAGGATGCCTACAGAATATTAGGGGAAATTTATCAAGTTCAAGGTAATTTTCAGGCAGCTATGTCTGCTTATACAAAAGCTTTGGAAATTAAGCCAGATTTTGCAGAAGTTCATGCTTTTCTTGGTCAATTATATAGTCAGAAAAAGTGGTTGATTGAAGCAGCAAGTCAATATCAACAAGGGATTAATTTAGGGTTAAAATGGCCGGAAGTTTATTATAATCTGGGTAATATAAAGCATCAATTTGGTTATGTAGAAGCTGCTATTGAATGTTATGAAATAGCAATTTTTATGAAGCCTGATTATATCAATGCTTATTTTAGATTAGGTATTGTTTTTGAGTCGCAAAGAAATTATCAAGCAGCAGTTGATGTTTATAGAAAAATTATCAGACTTAAGCCTAATTCTGTAGAAGCATATAATAATTTAGGTGGTGTTTTAGCTGATTTTAATCGCACGGAAGAAGCGATTGAAGTTTATCAGCAGGGGTTAGGTTTAAAACCAAATTCAGCAGATTTATATAATAATATTGGTCATGCTTTATCAAGAGAAAATCCTGCACAAGCGATCGCTGCTTATCGTCGTGCTATAGAGTTAAATCCTACTGTTATTAAGGCGCATTATAATTTGGGTAAAGTTCTACAAGTTATTGGGGAACATGAGTGGGCGGTAAAATGTTTTGAAGAGGTTATTCGACTAAAGTCAGAAAAAGATAATGTATTAGTTTATAGTGATTGTGCTTTTTCTTTGATGGCTATAGGTAGGTTTAAGGCTGCTTTTGTTTATTTACAAAAGGCGATTATTAGTGATCAATTTGTGGATGGTTTTTGTCAGTTATGGGAGGGGAAGTTGGAGAATGGGGAGCAGATAGTATCTGATGAGTTGTATTTGACAAAGGTGGCTGGTTGGAATTTTATTAAGGAGCTACAAAAGTTAGATGGTTATTCAGAAAGTTTTCAGCAGCAGTATCAGAAAATATCTGAATATTTGGTCGAATATTATGTTCATTTTGGCAATGTTTTGATGGAAAATGAGTCTTATTCTACTGCAGAGATAATGTATCAAAAGGCTTTACAGGTTCAGGCAAGTTTACCAAATGTTTATTGTTTATTAGGGAATTGTTTGGTTAAACAAAAACGGTTAAGTTCAGCGATTATTAGTTATCGGGTAGCTATCCAAATATTGTTAAGTGAAAATAGAATTGCTGAGACTATCAACATTTGTTTTGATTTGGGAAAGGTTCTGGAAAAGCAACAGCGATGGGAGCAAGCGATAGATTGTTACAGTAAAATTTTATCGGAAAAAGCAATATTAGATTCGCAGATATTCAACAATAATTTTCAGCCTTATCAACAATTAGAAGGATTACATTTATCTACAAAAGATTGGATAGAACGATTAGACAGTAGCAACGACTTGCCAAGATATATAGAGGTAAAATTAGAAAAATCCACAGCAGAAGATAAGGCATCCCCCCTACCACCCTTTGAAAGGGGGATAAAAGAAATTACTAAATTTTCAATTCAGGAATTAAGCTCTAAAAATCAGCAGAAAAATTTAGAATGTCATGGGTTAAATTGTAGTAAATGTTTATGGGAAATTTATCAGTATTTTGAACCCAAATACCTCGCTCCAGCAGTTTATAGTCTCAATGGTAGGAGTGGGTTTAGCCAAGATAGGGATTTTTTGAGTAAGAGTTTAGGGAAAAAAAGCTCTTTTCTCAAGGAAGGAATAAAAGGGGATATACCCTCCTTGACAGAAGATACAAAAAATAGTAAGCCTGGTTTTCCTCATTTTCAGAAAATTTCCCAGACTCCCAATTTCGTAACAATAGTACCAGAGGGAAGAGCTTGGATTATGCCTAAGAAAAATTACTGGAGACTATGTTACGCGATCGCTATTATGACTCCAGATAATTACTTACTGGCAGATGTTTCTAGGGAGTATCCATCTCCATTGCCAGGATGTACTAACCATGATCCAAGTAAACATCGAATATTTGATTTAGAAGAACTTCCGTCTCTAGAGAAAGTTCATGGTAAAGTGGCAGTATTATCGGTACTGTCGGGAAATGTGTATTTTCACTGGATGGTAGATTTGTTGCCCAGAATAGAAATATTACGTCAGGGGATAAATTTAGAAGAGATAGATTGGTTTTTGGTTAATGATTATCAACAACCTTTTCAGCAGGAGACTTTAAAAATTCTGGGCATTCCTGAAGAGAAAATTCTGGCAAGCGATCGCCATCCCTATATTCAAGCGGAAGAATTAGTTGTCCCTTCATATTCTAGTTATTTAGGATGGTTACAACCGTGGGGAATAAAATTTTTGAGAGAGGTATTTCTTAAGGAAAGATTTATTGAGAAGTCAGAGTTGCCAGAAAGAATATATATAAGTAGGGGTAATGCTAGGTATCGTCGAGTAATGAATGAACCAGAGGTAGTAGAGATATTAAGTAAATTTGGTTTTACTTGTATTACTCCAGAGTCTATGTCTCTAGAAAGTCAAATTGCTACTTTTGCTCATGCGAAAATTATAGTTGCTCCTCACGGAAGTGGTCTTACAAATATAGTATTCTGTAATCGAGAGACTAAAGTTATTGAGCTTTTTTCGCCTAACTATCTCAGATATTACTATTGGCATATTAGTCAATTATTAGGACTTGAGCATTACTTTTTAGTAGGTGAAGCGTTTAGTTGTTATCCTATTAGGAATTTAATGTATGAAAGTTCTCTTGTGGAAGATATTTTGGTGAATTTAGGATCGCTAAATTTAATGCTTAAAGCTGTGGGTATTGTTTGAAAAAGTTGGAGGTTTTGGGGAGTAGGGGAGTAGGGGAGTGGGGGAGTGGGGGAGTGGGGGAGTGGGGGAGTGGGGGAGTAAGAGGAGTAAGGGAGTGGGGGAGAGATCGGGAGAGGAAACGTCTGAA
>NZ_JAAHHG010000436.1 GCF_010692555.1 Okeania sp. SIO3B5
TATATTACGAAAAGTAGTCCCAAACGCTTTTAGCAATGGGATAGAGGGTGTTGTAGTTCACCCCGTTAAGGTAACACTTAATTAAAACACTTGTCTAGGAATATTTTTCTATAGATTTAGTAACTATGTATTATATTTACTCTAAGTTGGAGATTGTCGTATGGAGCTTTCACCTGCTGTACAATACCTATACAATTCCGGCACTCATTGGGTAAAACCTGACCCACCCCTCTAGCTCCCCTCCCAGGAGGGGATGGGGGTGGGTGATGTTTGCTTCTTGCTTCAACCTGGGAGGCCGCCCTCTTCCAGTTCACAAGCGTAAATTCGGGTACAGCCTACCCCCTAGCATTCTCATTAACTTCCCCATACTGAGATAACACCAGTGCAGCATTCAAGTCCCGGTCTATTCTGATTCCACAGTGAGGACAGTTAAAAGTACGGTCTTTTAGCTTTAATTCTTGGTTAATACAACCACAATTATGACAAGTTTTGGATGATGGAAACCACTGGTCAGCTAGCACTACTGTCCCACCAGAGCTTACGATTTTGGTTGTCAATCGTTGTCTAAATTGATAAAATCCTTGCCTTGCAATTGATGCTGCCAACTTACCATTTTTCATCATCCCTTTCACATTTAAACTCTCTAAGCAGACGTGCTTCACTTGAGTCACCAAATTTGTAGTAGTTTTCTCTATGAAATCCCTACGCACGTTCTTCATATGACAATGGTACTTCGCGAGTTTTTTGTAATATTTAATCGCATTTTTTGAAGGTGGCTTACCTTTACCTCCTAGTTGTTTATTGCGGTTGCGCCATTGAAACTTAGCCTGGTTTAATTGCTCTAGTTTAATAGAGTCTGGGAGACTTAAAATTTCGGAGTCCCCCTTTTTTTGGTTTGCTATACTTGCAAATTGTTTAACTCCAACATCTATACCAAAAGTTTCGTATTGCCGCTCATCTAATAGGGGATGAACTGGCAACTGTTCAGCTTCAATTGCTTTAACTAACAAACCATTTTTCCCCTATTCTACTAATAGTAAAAGTCTGACTTGCTGTAGTGTAAGGAATTGATTCCCATAATCGAAAAATCCCTAATGTTGGTATTTTAATTTTTTTACCAGGACTAATAGTTACTTTTCCATTACCGTCATAAACAGTAAAAGATTGTCTGTCTTTTTTCCTTTTCAATTTAGGATATTTACTGGTTCCCTATTTCGGTTTAAATGCTTCACCTAGATGTTGAAAAGCACTTTGGTAAATGCGAGAGGAATAATTATTGGCCCAGGCATATTCTGGTTGCTTTTTTACATAGTTAGTAAAGACTTTTTTAGCTTCTAAAATGCGTAATGTGTAACTCAAGCTAACTTTCTGACCACGCTTGTTAACTTTGGTCATGGCAGAAGTTGCATTAACCATATTGAGGCCATAGTTGTAAACAAAACGGGCATAACCAGCACATTGAGCCATTTTTGATCGCTCTTGGTTACTGAGTTTTAATTCGAGTTTTTTGGCGTACAATCAAATCACCTCCAACCACATTGTCAACTATTTTTTTGTCAAGTCAAAAAAATCTCCTTTTTTTTCAGTTATTGCCGGAAATTGCCATAGATATTGATACTAGCAATCAGCTCCTGGTATTGACGAAATGTCTAAGGTTGTGTTGCTTTCTCCATAATCTTCAAAATGTTGATCTACAAGTTGTTGCAAGTCGCTTTCCCATGCTGCGAAGGATGCTTGGTTGATTTGTGTTTCGGTAGTTACTGGAGGTTCCGTTTCCGACTCTGTCTGGGTCTCTGGTTCTGGCTCTGTTTGGGTCTCTGGTTCCGAACTTCCATCCAAATAATTTCCGATAATTTCTTCTAATAATTTTTCAGGCTTGACTCCCTGTTGTTTGGCCTGAGCTCTTAACTTATCCCAAACGTCTCTGGGTAGTTTTGCTGTGGCTAGGAGAGGTATAGTTTCCCCGATAATAGTAGCTTCTATGTAAGTCGCTGTAATAGGCTTAGATTCTTGCTTGGCCCTACCCAGAACCTCTTGCCAACAGCTCACTGTCTCATCAACTTCCTCGCTGACTTGACTGGCAGAACTAGCTAATTTTTGGGCTTGAGATACGTTGTCTGGTAGTTCGGTAAATCCTTCGAGCATCAATGACCAAGATATTTGAGCAGCTTTAATGACTCGTTTGACGTAATAGACCGATTTTTTCAAGCCTTTAAGGCAATACTCTTTGAAGGTTTTAAATCCTAAATTTTTATACAATTTATAAATCTGAAAAGCTCTCAAAGCCATGCCCTCTTTGATATAGGCATATCTATCGGCTAGCATATCTATTTCCAGAGAAGTGATCGCTTCATCCCCTTCTTTCCAGGTGTTGTCCCAAAATAAATCGCAAAATTTATCTAGATATGCATCTGCCCAGTTGGGAAGTTTTGGGTCATTGAAAGGAGTCTCGAATTTGTGGTCGTATAAGTTTCCAATCATAAAAAAGTAAGAAAAAGTATTTTTACAAAGATTGGGGTGAAGTTAGCAGATAGAAGGCTCACCCCAAAAGATATCCATTAGATAGTCACTAGAAATATGTAAGGCTATGTCAGTTAAGCATTAGGTTTTAACTGTTTGAACTGCTTTGTTGGACTTCACCTCCTCAAACCATAACGTCCGTTACTTGAACATTTTTATAATACGTCCGTATAATCAAAATGTCAAGAGTTTTGAGTAAAATTTATTCACGAACGTAAAATGAAAAAAAGCAGTAAATATAATGCCGAGAAAATCAATCCATCAGGAAAAGAAGGCCAGCATTCATTTAACCGTAACCCCTACAACCAAGAAGCGTTTGAAGCAAATATCAGCAGCTTTAGGAATGAGTCAAAGCGAGTTAATAGAGCTATGGACAAAGGAGGCCGAATTACGGTCTCAGAAACAACTGTTGGGGGAATTCTTGACCGCTTAAAGGCTCTTCAGTCTATACACCTAGAATATGTAGAGGAACATGGCAAAAGATTAGAACAGCGGCTAATCGAAAATCATACCCATAAATCGAAAGTGTTTGAGGAGATGCGCTCTTTAGAAGTTGAGTTGGTTCACCTCCTCGAATCTGCCAAAGAAGAAGATCCAAACGAAGAAGAATAAAAAGTCAAAGGAGCCGATCGCAGCAATGTGGTCGGTATTTTTTCATGCCAAAAATCAGGAACGGGCAAGATGCCCATTCCACACAGCAAAACATTAAAATTATCCCGCATTTATACAACGCCAGTGGGAGCATCTTGCTCCCGTTCTAAGTGTTCGTTGTCTCCACCTACTACTACTATATTTACTGAAATAATATTGCTAAGTTTGTATATAAAATGCTTCTGAATCAATTCCCCAATTTACCCAACTAATAGCTTCTTTCGCCGAACTTAGACTAGGAGGTACTCTTAAAGTATGAATATTTCCCGTGCTTGGACAAATCATTTTTAAGATTAATATTGGCTCAATATCGGCATCATCATCTATTCTTAAAAGGGTATATTCTTGCCATTTATCTATTTCTAAAGTTTGTAAATCTTGGCAAATTTTCTCATAACCAATTTCCTGAATTAATACTCGTCTGAGTTCAGCATTTTTTGTAGACAAAAGCCATTTTGCCTGCCATTTTTGGGGAGATAATATTCCATATTCTTCTGGCAGTCTCACACCATGATTAGCATATAAACTATAACCATCAGCAAATTCAATTGCTGGTTTGCCTTCAGCGTGGGGGCGATATTCATCATCCAATAATAACTTTCTAGGGCGATCGCAAATAATACATAGATTTTTCAAAGGATATATCCAACCACAGTCTCTAACAATAGATTCTAATACTTGCCAGTCATCTGAATTATAATCACAATTAATCACAGAAATACAAAAATCTATCCAAGCGGCATAACTACTCCATAATTCTGTGGGAATAGGATAACTCCACAAACACAACAACTTAATTGAAATATCAGAAACTATTTCTTGCCATTTTTCTTCTATTTGAGAGTAAAGAATATGACTCCAAAGCTCCTCTGGTTTTAGTGACTCTTCTGTTAATGAACTGTCAGTATCTTCCCTAATTTTGCCATCTATTTCTGCACATAATTTATCGGTAATTTGCAACTCTATTTGTTCTCTCAAAAGTTGCCATCTATCTTTGAAAATGTGACGATGACCATAATCATCTTTGCTTTCCCATCGTTGCCAAATGACACTAAGCAGAATGTCAAAAGCTGCATAGGGGCTTTCACAAAAAACAATCTCTGGATTTGGGTTGCCCATTAAATTGTAGGCTAACTGAATTGCTTTAGTAGCTTTTTGACGATTAATAGCTTGGGTAGAATGTGCTATTGTATGCCACTTTTTTCGATAAACTTGAATCAGAGCTTCTTGCTCAGGTGTTAGTTTAGTAATTAGTTTTTTCATCTTTTAGGGAACAGGGAACAGGGAACAGGGAACAGGGAACAGAGAAGAAGAAAAAAACATATCATATGAATATAATAATTGCTATATTCTATACTTTTAAGGAACATCTCAATTCTCACAACTCATTCCTGATTGCTATAGCATTATAAGAATTAGTTAGGAGATTTTTCAATTTTTAGGGAACACCGGATCTGGGAACAGAGAAGAAGAAAAAAACATATCATATGAATATAATAATTGCTATATTCTATACTTTAAGAATTAGTTAGGAGATTTTTCAATTTTTAGGGAACACCGGATCTGGGAACAGGGAACAGAGAAGAAGAAAAAAACATATTATATGAATATAATAATTGCTATATTCTATACTTTTAAGGAACATCTCAATTCTCACAACTCATTCCTGATTGCTATAGCATTATAAGAATTAGTTAGGAGATTTTTCAATTTTTAGGGAACACCGGATCTGGGAACAGGGAACAGAGAAGAAGAAAAAAACATATTATATGAATATAATAATTGCTATATTCTATACTTTAAGAATTAGTTAGGATATTTTTCAATATTCCCTAGCGCGTAGCGCTATAAAAGCTTATGAATCAAGACAGAATTATATTATGGTATCGTAACGACTTACGCGTCCATGACCATGAACCGCTCGATAAAGCAATAAAAACTAAGGCTCAAATTATTCCTATTTATTGTTTCGATCCAAGACAATTTGGTCAGACTAATTTTGGATTTCCTAAAACAGGTGCTTTTCGGGCAAATTTTTTAATTGAAAGTGTTGCTGACTTGCGTAATAATCTACAAAAATTAGGTAGTAATTTAATAATTCGTCAACAAAAACCAGAAATAGCAATTCCTCAACTTGCTCAAGAATTAAAGGTTAAATCTGTATTTTTTCATCGAGAAGTTACAGCAGAAGAAATTAAAGTAGAAACAGCACTTTATCGAGTATTAAAACAAATTGGGGTTAAGTTTAAATCATTTTGGGGTCACACACTTTACCATCCTGATGATTTACCTTTTGAAATTAAACAATTACCAGAAGTATTTACCAGTTTTAGGAAAGAAATAGAAAAAAAATCTACTATAAATCTTACATTTTCAAATCCTGAAAAATTACCATTTTTGCCAGAAGTTGAGCTGGGAGAATTACCGACTTTATCCAAACTAAATCTAGAATTACCACCACAAGATTCACGAGCAGTTTTAGCATTTAGAGGTGGAGAAACTACTGGAAAACAAAGAGTAAAAAATTACTTTTGGCAGCAAGACTGTCTAAAAGTTTATAAAGAAACAAGAAATGGAATGCTAGGGGCAAATTATTCCTCTAAATTTTCTCCTTGGTTAGCTTTAGGATGTTTATCACCTAGTTATATTTATGAACAAGTGCAAGAATATGAAGAACGGAGGGTAAAAAATAATTCTACTTATTGGTTAATATTTGAATTATTATGGCGGGATTATTTCCGATTTATTTGTCAAAAACATGGAAATAAAATATTTTATAAATCTGGTTTACAAGGAGTCGCTATTCCTTGGCAAGAAGATTGGGAAAAATTTAGAAAATGGCAAGAAGGTAAAACAGGATTTCCCTTAGTCGATGCTAATATGCGCGAACTTTTAATGACAGGTTTTATGTCAAATCGTGGTAGACAAAATGTTGCCAGTTTTCTGACTAAAAATTTAGGAATTAATTGGCAAATGGGTGCTGAATGGTTTGAGTCTTTACTGATAGATTATGATGTTTGTAGTAATTGGGGAAATTGGAATTATACTGCTGGAGTAGGAAATGATGCACGAGGTTTTCGTTATTTTAATATTCCTAAACAGGCAAAAGATTACGACCCCGAAGGAAAATATGTTAAACATTGGTTGCCAGAATTAGCAAAAATACCTGTTTCTAAAATACATGAACCAGGGAAATTATTACCTGTTGAACAAGAGAGGTTTGGTGTAAAAATTGGTGTTGACTATCCACAACCAATGATTGATTTGTGGCAGTCAGTTAAGAAGAATGAAAAAATTTATAATGCTGCATTAAAACCTGAATTAGGCAGAAAGAATAAAGAGTTAGGAAGAAGAAAATTTTATAGATAAAATTGATGTAAGCATTCAGCCGTCAGCCAGCCTCCTACCGGAGGAACTGCGTTAACAGCTATTGCTTTTAGTTTAGGATAAAAGCTTTATTAATTGTCTTACTATAAAAGTTGACTCCCTTGCCCTTAAAGTCTATTTTAATTTAGACACTGTCCTTAAGGAGATAGTCTTGTTGCTGATAGCTGACAGCTAATAGCTGAATGCTTACAAATTGAGAAAACTTCTATCATTAAAAATCCTATTTCAGTTGTGCTATTTTAGTAAGTAAGGTCTAATTTCATTAATGGATAATGGATAATGGATAATTACCTCTGGTTAAAACCGAGAGGATTGAAGATAAGGAAATATTATTTCTTTATTTTCCCCTTGTAGAGCGACAGCTCGCGGCGCAGCCAAGGGGAGGCAAAGTAAGCTGAATTATTTAATTAATAATGATTAATTATTCGGTAAGCATTTCCTGCGGAATACTGCGCAAACAACTTTATAAGAATAGGTAATTCTAAATTCTAAATTCTAAATTCTAAATTCTTGAAGGTATACTTAAATGAAATTTATCAGCCCCAAAAGCGACTTTGCCTTTAAAAAAATCTTTGGTTCTATTCACAGTAAAAACATTCTGATTAGCTTTCTTAATGCTGTAGTTTATAATAATCAAAATATTATTCAATCCCTAGAAATAATTAACCCTTATAATCCTGGAGTTACTAATGCTATTAAAGATACTTATTTAGATGTAAAAGCAGTTTTAGATAATGGTTCGACAGTTATCATTGAAATGCAAGTATTAAACGTAGAAGAGTTTGAAAAACGAGTAATCTATAACCTAGCTAAAGCCTATGGCAATCAATTAGATGTAGGAGAAAGTTACCTCATGTTGAAACCTTTTGTGGCTTTGACAATTACCGACTTTGTTTTATTTGAAAAAACGGAGAAAATTATTACTAAGTTTAGACTTAAAGAAGAAACAGAATCGTTTAATTATCAAGATGAATTAACATTAATGTTTGTAGAATTACCCAAATTTAACAAAGAATTATCAGGATTAGAAACTCTGAGTGAGAAATGGATATATTTTCTGACTTCAGCTCCCAATTTAGAAGTAATACCATCTTCATTAGGAGAAGTATCAGAAATAGAAGCAGCATTAAATATAGCGAATAAGGCGAACTTAAACAATGAAGAATTAGAAGAATTAGAGAAACAGGAAAAGTTGATTAGAGATAGGAAAGGAGAAATTTCTCTAGCAAGAAGGGAAGGAATAGGAATTGGACGGGAAGAAGGAATTGGAATTGGCATAGTGAAACAAATATTACGTCAAATTCGCCGAAAGTTTGGAGAAATAACTCCAGAAGTTCAAACTAAAATAGAACAGTTATCTCTGGAAAAATTAGATATTTTAGGTGATGAATTTTTTGATTTAGCAACTATAGTAGATATTGTCTAATTATTCAACCGGACATGATATAACCAGTTATATCAATTTGATAAATGTTTGCTACAAATAGCTAGGGTATTTCTTACAGGACTTACGCAAAGACACTGTGTATAGAGTCCAGTAACTATTGGACAATAGTTATGAGTACTATATATAGCGTATCTGCGTAAGTCCTATCTTAGAATTCAGAATTCAGAATTCTGAATTCTGAATTCAGGAGTAATATCATGTCCGGTAGCATCGGAGCGTGTATAAAATTAAGGTGACAATGAAAGAAAACCTTCTGCCTCCTGCCTCCTGCCTCCTGCCTTCGGACAACCATTGTCTAATTATTCAACCGGACATGATATAATATCATGTCCGCTGGTATCGGAGCGTGTAAACCCAAAGGTGAATATCTACAGGAAATTTAAGTTTTTTTCTTGCTCTTAGGTATTCCTGACTGTTCCCTGTTCCCAGTTAAGTGTTCCCTGTTCCCTACCCTTGCTATACAATACCGATGCTACCGGACATGATAT
>NZ_JAAHHG010000437.1 GCF_010692555.1 Okeania sp. SIO3B5
GCATCAGACTACCGCCAAGGAAGCAGCACCCTGTGTTAGCGGCAGCTATGCGAAGCAAAGCGTCAACCCGCCGAAGAGCTACGGCTCAGTAGGAATCCCCGCGCCTAACAGCCGGGGAGGATGTCAAACAAACTATCTTTACACAGTAAGAATTTCAGCTTCTAAAAAGTATAATTTATTTTGTTGTAAGCATTCAGCAGTCAGCCAGCCTCCTATGGTCGGAACTGCGGACTTCAGCTATCAGCTATTGCTTTTAGTTTAGGATCAAAGCAATATTTAATTGTCTTACTACAAAAGTTACTTCCCTTACCCTTAAAGTCAGTTGTTAATTTAAATACTGTCCTATATGAGAAAATCTTGTTGCTGATAGCTGACTGCTAATAGCTGAATGCTTACATTTTGTTTACCTGCTTATAGAACCCATTTGAGATCTATATAATTATGGTAGTCAAGTCTTTTCGCGCATCAATGAGTGAGGAAAAATCATCTGAAGGAGTTGAATTTTTTGTATTATCTCTGCCCACATCTTCCCTCTTCCCTCTTCCCTCTTCCCTTTTCCCTCTTAACTCCTGTCTCCTGTCTCCTGTCTCCTGTCTCCTGACTCCTAGATAAAAAAACTTGGTATTTATCAAGATACCAAATGGGTTCTATAATATTTTTCACTTTAATTAAACAGCTAACTTCTGCCCTCAACTCTTGAAACTCCTACTGCCTTTAAGACAAGTTCTATGTAGTCTATTTACCAAAATCACATAAATTTGTCTCGTTTGTTAAAAGCTGCTGCTTTTGTCAAATTTTGGTTTTCCCTCTTTTTTAAATCATTGTTTCTAGAAAATCCTGATAAACGGCAGCTATTTTTTGATACTCAGATGACACATCAATTTCTAACTGTTGAAAACGAGCTAATTCTGCATCATTATTAATTTCTTGTTCCTGTCTTTGCTGCAGCAAATTATCTAATTCCGACTTCCGAGATTTAATATCATCATCTATCCTTTCTTTAACTTCCCCTTCATAGGTATCAAAACATTCTTTAATAGCATCATAAATAGGTTGCCACTGTTCATTTGCTACTTCAGGCAAATGTTTAACCATCTCTTTTTTCGCTATTTTAACTACTTTTTTCCGTGCTTCATCTGCCTGCATTACACCCACACCTAAACCTAACAAAGCTAAACCAATAGGTCCTAAAGTTATCCCTGTAAAGAAAGTAATTGCTGTATATATTCCTCCTACAGCTAACAAATTTAGCAAGATGTTTTTCCAATCAAAACCTGCTCCGGCCATAGCAATACCTGCGATATTACCCCTAGCTAATGAAAATAATCCCATAGCCCATTTTGCCCAGCTAGGAGCGTTATCTTCAGTGGAAACAGAAAGGACAGATTTGACCTTTTTTCCTGTTAGTTTTTCAGTGATTTTATCTGTAACTTTTGTATAGGAAGCACCATAATGAGCAGCTCTTCTAGAAAGTTGTAAAAATGCTGCATCCATCTTATTTTCAACAGTAATAGTCCATGCTGCTAATTTATCACTAATATATTGTTCAAATCCTTTTTTTAGTTCTATTTCAAAAGCTTCTCTTTTACCAGGGTTAATGAAATCTAGAAATTTCATATCTGGTTGATAGCGCAAAAAGTCTGATTCAAAAGTATGTTCCAGGCCTAGGACATAAGAACGAAAAGAATTAGCAATTTCAGTTGCTTCTTTATCTCGAACAGTTCTAATTTCTGACTGAAATTGGTCGCGAATTTCAGCAAGTTTATGAAACTCTGGTGCTACAGAATTAATCTTATTTATTAGCTCTTCAATATTCTGTTCTAATAAAGGAGTACGACGGGCGATCGCCTCTTGTAAATGACTATCTGCTTGAGCTGCTACAGTTTTTGCTTGTCGAAATTCTTGAGCTGCTCTTTCTTGAATCAAAAATTGATTTAATGCACCAAAAAATTTTGGAAAACCTGTTCCTTCTAGAGAAGCTGAAGGATTTTTTAACCGCCGTCTTAATGCCAGAATTGAAGATAATTCAAAAACTCTTTCTTGATAGATATTTTTATTTTCTTCTATACAATACTCATTGAGGTTAGCTTGAAAAACTTTTCTTAATCTTATCTCTGCTTCTTCTAATTCTTCTTGGTCATCTGGGTCAATTAAACTCTCTTTAACTTGGTCCCAAGCATTAATTAAAAAGAAGACGCTCAACCCTCTACCTTTAATATAATTTTCTAGATAGCGACGTTCTCCTAAAGTACAAGGTTGAGTTGCTCTCATCACAAATAAAATAGCATGACAATTATTGATATAACCAAGAGACAATTCATTCCGTGCTTCTGTATCATTTAAACCAGGACTATCAACAATTTCTATGCCTTTTTCTAAAATTGGCAGGGGATATTCAACCACTGCATAATTAATATCAGGAAATGCCTGTTTTTTTTCTTGTTCTAATCTTTTTGCCTCTGCTGGGTCAATTGTATAGTTTCGTTTAAAGCTCTTAAAATCTAGTGACAGAGGTTTTTTTCCATCATTAAAATGTATAGTAACTTTTTTGTCTGGTCCAAATTTTAATACAGTTAATAATGCTGTACAAGGATTAACGTCACTAGGTAAAATATTTTCACCTATTAAAGCATTAAGAAATGTACTTTTTCCCCTTTTCATATCTCCCAATACCATCAAGCGAAAAACACCAAGACGGAGATTTTTGCCAGCATTTTCAATATCTTCTATTTCTCTTTCTAAACCTAATTTGCCAGAAGTTTTTTTACCTTCTAATTCTGCTTTTTCTAAAGTTTCAGCTATTGTACATAAACTAGCAGCTACTTCGGTTCTAACTTTAGCTACTCTTTCTAAATCTTGGATGAAATTTTCTGCTTCTATTTTGTGACTCATTTTGATTTGAATAAATTAATTACTTGGTAAGCATTCAGCGGTCAGCTATCAGCCATCAGCTTTATAGGATAACTTAAGCGAGGTAATGTTTTTAGAAGCTCTAATTATCCGAATTATCTTGACCAAAGATAATTTCATATCCTACCCAAGCTACCCCTACTACTAAAACTGCTTTAGCTACCCAAAAACCAATATAAACTGCTGCTACTACTCCCACTACAATCCCTAAAAATTTACCTATCTTTAGCAGTTTTTTCAACTGAAACTTATTTTGTTTCTCTAGTGAATTGTACTTTTCAGTATTATATAAAGGAGGGCTTTTTTTGTTTATTTCAAGTTCTAGTTCTTGTAATATAATTTTTCTTTCTCTCTCTTGCAGTTCTTTTTCTCTCTGCTCTAAGTCATATTTTTTATATTTTTTTTGCTTCATTTTACTTCTCCTGGTGTAACAAAAATTTCACTCAGTAACAACAAAGTAGGACATTGATATAATTAGATTTATTGACTATTACTGATACTACAATTTTCAACACTTCTATGTAAGCATTCAGCCGTCAGCCATCAGCTATCAGCTATTGTGCTTTTAGTTTAGGAGAAAAGCTTTATGAACCGTCTTACTACAAAAGTTGCCTCCCTTGCCCTTAAAGTCTGTTGTTAATTTAAACACCGTCCTTTAAGTAGAGAGTCTTGTTGCTGATAGCTGACTGCTAATAGCTGAATGCTTACACTTCTATTAAATAGATTATCTCTCTTTTGTAACTTTTTCAATAAAACAGTCTGAAATTTTCACTCTAATAGCTGATTTATAAAGTAAATATTAAGAGGCTGAATTTATTGTTATACTTAGGGCCTGCTGAATTATCTTCTTGTAATTCTCAAACTCCTAATACCAATTTGATAAATGTTTGCTACAAATACTTGAACTGTTTCTAGTAGTCAATAGTCATCAGATTTCTAAATTAAACAAGCTATCAAAACTTAAAAAGTATTCATTAAATCAAGAGCAAACAGATAGACAACTTTCAAATATTAGACTTATTCCAAAAGCTAGGAACTAGAAATAGGAAAGATATATAGCATTTCTCATAAAGATGAAGTACATTTACGATCCCCCGCGCATCCCCCTTAAAAAGGGGGACTTTGAAACCTCCCCCCTTTTTAAACGGTTCCCTCCTTACTAAGGGGGGTTAGGGGGGATCTAAAACTGTATCTCACCAATTTGAAAAACGCTATAGATACCGAGCAAAAAGGGATAAAAAAGATTTAATTTTGAATTTTGTAAGAAGTCTATTCTTTAACGAATTAAATCAGCAAAACTAAAAGTGCTAAGAATTAATAATAGTACGGCTGTAAATTGAGAAGCTTGTATTTGAGGAGATGGTGTCAGTGCTTCTCTAACTAAAATAGAAATAGAAGAACCCATTACATAACTCAGACATAATACTAAATATTGCCATTTATCTGTAACACTCCAACACAATAGTAATATTATGGCAAAAACTAACATTATTAACTCGATAAATCCCGGTGGATTATATTGTATACCACCCCTAATATTTTCAAACCACAGTTGTAAAATTCTCATATTTTTGGCATTAAATAAAATCACAAAATTACGATTAATTACTAGAAAAAAAAGAATGTATAGTAATCCAAAATCAAAAAAAATTGTATTTTCACAACCACTCAGTCTGTTGTTGGAGACAAGCCAAAGCAACCTCAGTTTCCACCTGAGTAAACTCAGCATAAAATCGACTCACACTCAAAAATGGCTGAGGAGTTTCCAGTACAATTAAGCGATCGCAACAATCTTGCAAAGATTTAATCAATTCTGGAGGAGCAACTGGCACAGATATCCAGACAGCATTCGGTTTCTGCAACCTAATAGACTTTAACGCAGCTATCATAGTCATACCTGTAGCTATACCGTCATCAACTAAAATTACTAACCTACCAAGAGGAATAACTTCAGGCTTTCCACCACTAAGACATTCTAATTGAGACTGCGCTTTTTCTCTTGCTCTTTCAATTATAGTCTTTTGGACTTGTAAATTCCTTGGTTTGTGCTTCGACCACACTATACAACCATCCGCTGTCACAGCACCAAGAGCTAATTCTGGATTATCCGGTAAAGTAATTTTCTTCGCCACCACCACACTCAAAGGACAACCCAACCGACGCGCAACCATCACTGCTACTGGCAACCCCCCTCTTGGTAGACCATAGACAATAGGCTTAATCATCCACTCAGTAGTCAAATTCATTTGACAGAAATCTGAAAAAATAACCTCGGCCAATTTTTCTCCAGCATCAGTGCGGTCTTGAAATATGGGAATAGATGACATAATTTTCTCCAGCTACTGGCACTTACCAATGGATAATTGATAATTGATAATTAATCGAATCTAGGTAAAAATCCTCTCATGAGCAAGGAGAAAAAAGTGGTCGAGGGATGGTGAGGTCTCCTCGCTGTCCGACCATCGACCAAGAGAAGAAATTAGATTTCCTTATATTCAATCAAGAACGGTTTTAACCAGAGGTAATTATCCATTATTCATTATCCATTATCAATTATCAATTAATGAAATTTTACCTAATGGCCTTGAAGTTGAGACTTTCTACTCAAAACTTTAGACTAAACGCATAGTGGCAATTGATTCTTAAATCTCCTTTCATCTCTACGTTGCTTGGAGACCCGCGCTCTCCCGAAGGGGAAAGTTATAAATTTTTTGTTGTGTTTTAGACACAAAATCTGTATTGTTAAATACAGGTGTTATAAAATCCTACAACAAAGGGCTAGTAACTGTTGGCCATAATCTGGTATAATCGCAGTAGGTGTGGTTTTGTTAAAGAGTCTCTGCTTTTATCAGAGCGTGTAATCAAATTGCGAACACTGTAATTTTAGCTGTGATCGAGATTTGAATGCTAGTTTAAATCTAGCTCAGGCGGTCAGTTCGACCGTGTCAGCTTGTGGACTGGACAGGCGCCGACGTTGCCAGGTAGAAGCAAGAATAGAACAGATAATCATAGATTTATATAGATTATCGTAGGTTTCTAAGAACGGCTAAGGATGTCAGATATTTAAGCATTGACTCTTATTCAATTACTGTCAAGAGCTTTCAGAATCTAGGTTCCAGATGCGTTTTTTGCCCAACAGATTGGATATAGTTGTTTATCTCAACGTTGGTTGAAGACCCGCGCTCTCCCGAAGGGGAGCGTCCCATGGGAAAACCAATCAATTTTGTGGCGCATGCCAATAGTTTGTTAGACTTAAAATTTGGCTGCTGGGCTAGCAGTGTCAGTCTGTGGAGCGCGCCTTTAGACCGAAAAGAGGCTTGACCTTGGAGGCTGGTGCATTGTTAGCGCAGCTCCTCTGCAAGAGGCAGCAGAAAGACCTAAGAGCGCGATGGTTAGGAATCCCGCGCTTTCTCGTAGAGCAGCGTCGGGAAGATGTCAATGTTGAACTAAAACTCAAAAAAAATTATGGTGCTTAATCAACAACAAAACTCGGATATGATTTTCGATGATTCTACCTCCAAGGTCCTTAACGAAGTGGTGATAACAACCATACCAGAGGCTAGAAATGACGATCTCCCCCACAGTCTTGACGTTACTCGGGGTGGGGCCGTGGAAGCAAGTAGCTACGGTGATAATAATATCGACGGCTTCTTACAACGTCATGGAATAGGTGTTCGCTCCATCGAACGTGTTTTCGTTCCTACTAAAGTAGCTCAGGAAAACTCCTTGGGTACAACAATTTCAGCTGAATATGATGAAGATGAACATCAAAAGGGTTTTTCTCGCAGCTACAAGATTGTCTTTGAATCTGATATTTATGTAGAACGGCTCTGTGACGAACTTAAAAAATCCAACGCGATCGAGGATGCATCTCCTAACTTCTTATCAGAAATATGTAAAACTCCTAACGATTCATTATATACAAATCAATGGGGGCCGAAAATAATTGATTCTGAAGAGGCATGGGACATAGAAACAGGCCATGACGATGTTATCATTGCTATTATTGACACTGGGGTCGATCTCACTCATCAGGATTTGAAGTCTAAACTTCTGCCAGGATACGACTTTGTTAACCTCGTCGGTTCCCAATATGGTTGGGATCATAAGTATGGGCCATACACTGCAATTGGAGATTACCGCACCCGTGATAACAACCCATCTGATGAGAATGGTCACGGTACTCATTGTGCTGGCGTTGCTGCTGCTGTTTCCAACAATCAGACTGGCATAACAGGTATGTGTTGGGCAGGTAAAATTCTACCTGTGCGAGTGATGTACAAAATCCAGTTTACTAGATATAAAGACTTTTATAATGGTATCGGAAGTAGTACAGATATTGCCCAAGGCATTAAATATGCAGCCGATCAGAATGCTGATGTGATTAGTATGAGTTTGGGTGGTCCTCCGTTCCCACCTCCAGCTCAACAGAAAGCAGTGAAATACGCCTATGATAAGGGAGTATGTTTAATAGCTGCCAATGGCAATAATGGTACCAGTCAAGCTAGTTATCCTGGTGCTTTTGACCAAACTCTAGCAGTAGGCGCGGTGGATCATAATAAAAATCGTGCTAGTTTTTCTCAATATGGTCCAAATTTTGGCAAGTTTGTCATGGCTCCTGGTGTCCAGATAGTTAGCACTTACCTAAATAATCAGTATGTGAAGATGAGCGGAACCTCAATGGCTACTCCCCATGTTGCTGGTCTAGCAGCTCTGATAATTAGTGTAGCTAAACGCAATAAGAAAACTCCTTCTGTTGAGGATGTTTACAGTATAATTCGTGATACAGCAACAAAACAACCTGGCCAAACCGAGACATTCTATGGCCAAGGATTAGTTAACGCTAAAGCAGCTCTTGAAGCTGCCAAAAAGAAGTTTGGCTCATAAGTAAGTTAGGCTAGACTGCACTAGCATAAATTGACGGAAGGAATGCCATGGGGTAATTCTAAAAATTCCGGTAGTGGTTTACAAGTAGTGATTTTTGCAGTTAGGCTCCTGAAAGTGAAAGGGGTTTAGTTGTAAATATCACTACATATACAGAAATACCAAAATTCTAATAATCAGGACTGCTTACTGATTAGGAGCTTTGTGCCAGAATCATAACTGCTAAAACAGCAATTGTTCTGACACAAGCAGATCTAAAGTAATCTATCGAAATGTCTCTGAAAGTGTAACAGGTGTCACTTCTTCTATAAGTGGAGATTCTTGCAAAGTGGCAATTGCTTTTTTGACATCTGTTTCATTTGATAGACAAAGGGTAAATGCACGTGCAAATCCATATTTATCCTCCACCATCTCCTCTGATGACAAAGTGAAGATAGGCGAGATTTTTTCTCCACCAACGCTACGGATAAGATTTGCGATTTCCTGGGGAATTTGATCTGTGAGTCCTGTAGTCCGAAGCTCCTGAATGGTCTCAAGAGTTACTAGCTTACTGAAATGTACTTCTAACATAGCTGGAACTAACATAGGTTTTTTGCTATTTTTCTGTGGAATTTTGGGAACTTCTGTAAGTCGTGTAGTCTGAAACTCCTGAATGGTCTGTCGTGTAGTCTGAAACTCCTGAATAGTAGCAAGA
>NZ_JAAHHG010000438.1 GCF_010692555.1 Okeania sp. SIO3B5
GGGATAATGCAGTTAGTAGAACGTACTATTATTAAAAAAAATCATCCCAATTATAAATCACTTGATGCTCTAGCTTTCTTGTCTAAAAATCTTTACAATATAGCTAACTACATAGTTAGACAAGAGTTTATTAATAAAGGAAATTATCTAAATTATAACAAGGTTCAAAAGTTATTACAGTCGGGAGTAGATTATCAAGCAATACCGGCGAAAGTTACGAGCGCAGGTTTTGATTCTTTTAGATAAAAATTGGCAAAGTTTTTTTCAAGCTATAAGAGCTTATAATGAATGTCCAAGTAAGTTTGAAAGTCGTCCTAAACTACCAAAATATAAACATAAAAAGAAAGGTAGGAATCTTCTAGTTTATACATGCGCAGGCGATTAGTAAGCCTCAATTAGTAAAAAATAAAAAGATATTACTATCAAAAAGTGAGCTATTTTTTGACAGTAAAATAAGTTATGATTCTCTGCAACTTGTGAGAATTATTCCTAAGCTTAATTACTATGTTATAGAAGTGGTTTACGAATCCGTTGAAGTTAAATTAAATTTGTCAGAATATCATGTAGCTTCTGTAGATTTGGGAGTAAATAATTTGGCGACTGTAACATCAAATAAAAAAGGTTTTCAACCTTTGATTATTAACGGCAGACCAGTCAAATCAATCAATCAATTCTATAATAAGAAAAAGGGTAAACTACAGTCAGAATTAAAGGAGACTAAAAGTAGTAATCGAATCAAAAGATTATCGACAAAAAGAAATTTAAAGATTGATGATTATCTGCATGCATACTAGCAGATATATTATTAATCATCTGATAGAGAACCAGATAGGAACTTTAGTAATAGGAAATAATCCTAACTGGAAACAAGACATAAATCTAGGCAAAAAAAACAATCAAAATTTTGTTCAAATTCCTTTTTTTAAGTTAATTGAACAACTAAAATACAAAGCCAAATTAGTAGGAATCAAAGTAATAATTAATGAAGAGAGTTATACTTCAAAAGCTAGTTTTTTAGACTTGGACGACTTACCAGTTTATCAAAAAGGTGTGAAACATAGATTTAGTGGTAAACGAGTGAAAAGAGGACTTTATAAAACTTCAAATGGTATCAAATACAATGCTGATGTCAATGGAAGTTTAAACATATTACGAAAAGCAGTCCCAAACGCTTTTAGCAATGGGATAGAGGGTGTTGTAGTTCATCCGGTTAAGGTAACACTTAATTAAAGCTAGGTCAAGGAATATTTTTCTATAGATTTAGTAACTATTAAACTGAAATATATTAAATATTATCGCTACTTAATAATTAGGGTTTGCTGATGAAATATAAAAGTCTTGATATATAAAGGTTTTGGCCTTTTTAGGTAGTGAAAAAGTACCAGGTTTTTGCCAAACATTGCTCAAAAAGTGAGTATTGGCGTAAGTATAGAGGCAGAATCACTATTGGGATAATTTTTCCTTTGTACGTCCTCTACAACTCCTGATTCCTCTTGACTCTTCACTACTCCCTACTCCCTACTCCCTACTCCCTGCCAAGCGCAAAAAGACTTTTTCAGCAAACCCTAATTAAGATTTACCTCCTAATATTTTGATGTTGGTTCCGCTTCTAAGATAACTCTGACTACTTTCAAAATCGACTAATTTCTCTTCAAAAATCACATCCTAAAAATCAAAAATTATAACTTTATCCACAAGATTTATCTCGCCACTCAACCTCTAATAAAGTTAATAACTTTTCATCTCCTTTGGCTTTAGCTATTGAACGTCGCCATTGTAATATGTCGCATATATTTGTTCTATTTATCTGAGCTATCTTTTTTGGCTCAACCTGCTTCTTTTCTACTCTTTGAGCAACATTAATAGTCTGTTTTTCCTGAGCTAACTCATCATCTCTAGCACAACACAGCTTTTGAGAAGGATGCTGAGGTATAGGAATATGTTTAACGTAAGGATAAGTCCATCCTTGGCCTCTATGTTGTCCTCTGTATTGCTCCACTGTTTCCCCCATCATCATATTAATAGTGGGAAGCTCTTGTCGATTACACTGATAGTCATTATTTAGTTTCATATCATCAGACCCTATTGTAAAAAAACTTTTTTTATTTCTGTATCTATTTTTACATTTTACTTAGGAATATTCTAATTTTTGACAAAAGTTTACCTAAATGGGGAGTAGGGGAGTAGGGGAGTGGGGCAGTAGGGTCAATTTATTGTCACTAGAGAAAAATTGTATCCTTTGAAATTTCGTACATCTTGCTAGGATTAGTTAACCAAAGATATAGGATATAAAGTTCAGGACTTACGCAAAGACACTACATATAGTAGATAAAAACTATAGCACTATGGTATGTATAGTGCTTAAACCCATGAAAATGCGTAAGTCATGGAGTTGTAAATATTCTCTGACGACAAAGAATTAGCCCTACCCTTTCAAGGGGATGAAAAAGCGATCGAGAGATGGCTCCGAAACTTGCGCCATATCCAATCTACCAAGAAAAAATCAAGTTCAATATTTCAATCCCCAGGACTTACGCAAAGGCACTATTTCTAGAGTCTAAGTACTATTGGACAATAGTTTTGAGCGCTATATATAGCGTATATGCGTAAGTCCTAAATCCCAATACTTTAACTAGAGGTACTGTTAACGCAGTTCCGACCATAGGAGGCTAACTGATAACTGAAATGACGCTGGGTAGCACCCCTGTTCCCTATTCTCTATTTTCTGGAGATGTCTATTCTCAAAAATAGTGATAGAAATAACTGACAAATAGCAACAAGTAGTGTTAATAAAACAATTCTTCTGACAAAATTACTCTTGAATTATGACTACTGTACATTGCCAATTTGACGGTTGTCAGACTTGCCTCATTAAACTCTATTATTGAATTTCTCTATTCTCTAATTATTGAAACATTACTGTCCACAATCTATTCCAATGATGGGCAATTATTATTGATTTGTTTCTGTAAAAAATTAGCTTACTATTATATGTTGACAAAATAGCCAAGTATTATTTAATATAGAATTATAGACACATAAATAAACAAATACGGCCAAAAAAAATATATATAAATTTAAGGTAGATTTTATGAAAAGAATTATCAAAAATCAATCTACTGCTACTCATCCATTGGGTAGATTTGTAACTAGAGACGCATTAGCATTTCATTTGGGAATTAAATCAGATAATATCTACAAAATAAACTGTTGGAAATATGTAATTCATGTCGTAGGTAAAGGTAAAAGTAGATTTGTAAGTTATGCCGATATGCCACCTATTTTGGGGGTAGAGCCACCAAGAAAATCAGATTTTACTAAATGGAGAAAACGAATCAAGGCTAGAAAGCAAAAGTATGTCCCAAAATTTTGGGCACAATTTTATGTTGAAAAAATTCATAAATCTAATTCAATTCAAAGATTACATAGTTGGGAAAATTTAGTGAAACAATGTAAGTCATTAATATCCTTAGAAGGAGTAAAAAAAATCGATCTTGCTTTGATTCAAGAAAAGTCTAAATTAGAAAAATTAGTTTCTCATAGTTAGTCAAAATAACTACGATTGAATATTGATGACTATCTCACGATAGTCACATTTGAGTAAGATATAAATTGTATTTATTTTAGTAGTATGACTTAAAATTAAGGTGGCGATCGCACAAGTTGAAATTCTATAAAGTGGAAGTGATAAAACTAGAAAATTAAGCTCAAGAGGTTAACAAAGTCAGAAGTCAGAAGTCAGAAATTGTTTTTGTAAGGGGGATTTTAGCAAGCCTCCAAAAACATTTCGTGTTAAAAGCCTAACGGCAGTTATATCCTACTAGATATGGTAGTTCTGCGTAAGTTCTGTGAGTGCTAATAGACATCTGTTTAATAATTGATAATTGATAATTACCTCTCCCTAAAAGGGAGAGGATTTTTACCGAATAATTAAGGTAAAAATCAAAAATCAAATCAATTATTTCTCCCTGTTGCCTGTTGCCTGTTGCCTGTTGCCTATTGCCTTTTTTCTGGAGATGTCTAATCGTTACCAGTAAAGCAACATTGACTCCCCAGATTGAGCAAATTGCTTCAAAATAAAAATGTAGATATAGTCAAGGAATAAGGAGTAGACCATGCGACTACTACACACAATGCTGCGAGTCAACAACCTAGAAGAATCCCTCAAATTCTACTGCGATGTCCTCGGCATGAAACTATTACGCCAAAAAGACTATCCAGGTGGTGAATTTACTCTAGCCTTTGTTGGTTATGGCGATGAGTCAGACCACACAGTACTCGAATTAACATATAACTGGGGTAAAGACCAATACGAATTGGGCGATGCTTATGGCCATATTGCTTTGGGCGTTGATGATATTTATGGCACTTGCGAACAAATAAAAGCACAGGGAGGTAAAGTGACAAGAGAACCAGGGCCAATGAAACATGGCTCCACAGTTATTGCCTTCATTGAAGACCCAAATGGCTATAAAGTAGAACTAATTCAATTAAGCTCTCGTAGTAGCAATTCAGAAAAAGAAGTTGCAGCTAGAACTCATTGAAGAAGGCAGAAGGCAGAAGGCAGAAGGCAGAAGGCAGAAGGCAGAAGGCAGAAGGCAGAAGGCAGAAGGCAGAAGGGAAAATTTCTTATGGATAGTCAACGATCGGCCACTCGATGTCTTATGACCCTAAACAATTTTCAGCACTGTAAGTGACGGTGGGGTATTAAACCCGCTACAGAAAAGATAAATAATTTCAGGCAAAAGGAGGATAGGAGAAGATAATCAGCTAATTAGCAAATATAGTAATGTGCCCTGGCATATTTACAAATTGCAGTAGATGTCCAATAGCTAAAAGTCTTATATTATTAGCTTTTTATCCCCCCTACTGCCTGTTGCCTATTGCCTGTTGCCTGCGCGCAGCGCTATAGCTGAAAGTTAAAGGTGTTTTTTGAACTTAAACCCAAAATCTATCTTCCTTCTTTTATTTTAAAGACAGCAAGGTTCGACCTACCCTATAAATAGTTTTATAGGAAAAAATTTAAAATAGTCCAAATGCAGCCAACTGACCCAAGCAAATTTACAGAACAAGCCTGGGATGCCATAGTCAAATCCCAGGACGTTGCCCGACGTTACCAAAACCAACAACTAGAAGTAGAACATCTAATCATTGCCCTCTTAGAACAACAGGGAACAGCCAACAAAATTTTAAACCGCGTTAGTATAGAACCAGAAAATCTCCTCCAACAAATAGACTCTTTCGCCAAACGCCAACCCAAAGTTGGTAGTATCGAACATCTCTATCTAGGGCGCAGTCTGGAAATTTTTCTAGACCTAGCTGATGAAGCAAGAGAACAATGGGAAGACAAATTTATTGCCGTCGAACACCTCCTACTCGCCTTTTACCAAGACAAACGCCTTGGTAATAAACTCCTCGGTGGAGGTACTCCCCAACTACCAACTCGCCCTGGTTTTGAGCGCCCCCAAACCTCACCCAAAGTTGAATTTGAACAACTAGAAGCAGCAATTAAAGCAGTTCGTGGTAGTACCAAAGTCGAAGACCAAAACCCAGAAGCTAGTTATGATGCTTTGGCAAAATATGGGCGCGACCTCACAGAGTTAGCTAAAGCAGGCAAACTTGACCCCGTTATTGGTAGAGATGAAGAAATTCGGCGCGTGGTTAGTTGTTTATCCCGTCGGACAAAAAATAATCCTGTACTTATTGGAGAACCAGGAGTTGGAAAAACAGCGATCGCTGAAGGTTTAGCCCAACGCATTGTTAACGGCGATGTACCAGAGTCCCTTAAAGAACGACAACTTATTGGTCTTGACATGGGAAGTCTCATCGCCGGGGCAAAATTTAGAGGGGAATTTGAAGAAAGGCTCAGATCGGTTTTGCGAGAAGTAACTAATTCTGACGGTCAAATTGTTCTATTTATCGACGAACTACATACTGTTGTTGGTGCAGGTTCCAGTGGCGGTACGGGTTCGGGTGTAGATGCAGGTAATCTCCTCAAACCAATGCTGGCTCGTGGAGAATTGCGTTGTATTGGTGCAACAACTATTGATGAATATCGCAAACATATAGAAAAGGATGCTGCTCTGGAACGTCGGTTTCAAAAAGTAGAGGTTGGTCAACCAAGTGTAGAGGATACTATTTCTATTCTACGGGGATTGAAAGACCGTTACGAAACTCACCACGGGGTAAAAATTACTGATGCTGCTTTGGTTGCTGCTGCTACTTTGTCGAACCGTTATATTTCGGACCGCTTTTTGCCAGATAAGGCGATCGACTTGGTAGATGAAGCTGCTGCTCAACTAAAAATGGAAATTACTTCTAAACCTGAAGAACTAGAAGCTATTGACAGACGCATTATGCAGTTGGAAATGGAGAAACTTTCCATTGAGGGAGAGTTGCAAAGCAGCAAAAAAGATCAAAATTCTGAACCTACACCACCTGCGAAAGTTTCTCCAGCATTGCAAAGCATTACAAATGAAATTAATGTCTTGAAGCAAAAGCAGGAAAAATTTTCCTCTAAATGGTCTGGGGAAAAAGAATTGTTAAATACAATTAATTCCCTTAAAGCAGAAGAGGATAAATTAAAAGTACAAATAGAACAAGCAGAACGAGCTTACGACCTGAATACTGCAGCTCAATTAAAATATGGTCAACTAGAAACTGTACATCGCGATCGCGAAGCTAAGGAAGCAGAATTATTAAAAGTTCAAGCTCAAGGTTCGTCTCTTCTCCGGGAACAAGTTACGGATGCAGATATTGCAACTATCGTGGCTAAGTGGACGGGTATTCCAGTAAATCGTTTATTGGAGTCGGAACGCCAGAAGTTACTACAATTGGAAAAACATTTACATCAACGGGTAATTGGGCAGTCGGAAGCGGTGGAAGCTGTGGCAGCAGCTATTAGACGTGCTAGAGCAGGGATGAATGACCCAGGAAAGCCAATCGGTTCGTTTATGTTTTTAGGTCCTACTGGAGTTGGTAAAACAGAATTGGCGCGAGCTTTGGCACAGTTTTTGTTTGACCGGGATGATGCTTTGGTGCGGATTGATATGTCTGAATATATGGAGAAACACGCTGTTTCTAGGTTAGTAGGGGCACCGCCTGGATATGTGGGTTATGACCAAGGGGGTCAGTTATCGGAGGCAGTGAGGCGACATCCTTATTCTGTGCTGCTGTTTGATGAAGTGGAGAAGGCTCACCCAGATGTATTTAATATATTGTTGCAGGTATTAGATGATGGTAGGATTACTGATTCTCAAGGGCGGTTAGTTGATTTTAGCAATACTGTAATTGTAATGACGAGTAATATTGGTGGTGAGTATATTCTGGATGTGGCGGGGGATGACTCTAAGTATGAGGAGATGTATAAACGAGTGATGGGGGGGTTGCGAAAACATTTCCGACCGGAGTTTTTAAACAGGGTGGATGAGATTATATTGTTCCACACTTTAAGGAAGAGCGAATTACGGCAAATTGTGGAGATTCAAGTGAAGAGAATTGAAAGGTTATTAGGGGAACAAAAAATTAGTTTGAAGTTAACTCCTGCGACTTTAGACCACATTGCTGAAGTTGGATATGACCCGGTTTATGGAGCGCGACCTTTGAAACGAGCAATTCAAAAAGAATTAGAAAATCCTCTAGCAAATTTGATTTTAGAGAATAAGTTTGTTGGTGGAGATATTATAGTAATTGATTGTGTAGATGGTGGTTTAGTGTTTGGGAAAAAAGAGGAATTGGAATTGGTGAAAAGGTAATTTGATAAGAGTGCGAGCTTCTAGCTCGCCAGTATAATTAAATTATAGATTTTAGATTAGGAAAATAGAAAAGTTATGAAATTACACAGCAACAGAAAAAATTGAGATGCACCCGAATATACTCCTTAACCCAAAGTAAAGTTCTTTTCTCCTTGAGTGGTGTTTAAAATTATTTACTCTACTTCAATAACCTCTAGTATAGCTTTTTTCCCAGTCATAATATGAAGGAGCTTGACTATCTTTATTAAAAAAGCTATACCTACACTACTATTAGAAGAGTTTAAAATCCAGTTATCTGTCTTCTTAGAAAAAGCAGCATTCTTGACTTTTAGTCCTTTAACTAATTTAATTAAAAAAGGTTGATATTTTTTAAAAACACTCCCACAATTAGGAAGTTGATAATCTTGATTCTTTTTAGACCATTGAATCCTCTTACGAATAGGATTATTTTTCAAATTTGCGACCTCAAAATTAAATACGGCTTTGAGAATAAGGTAAGAAGTTAAACCCGTAAAAATAGTTGAACGATAGCCTTTAACTATATCTTCTTTTTTTAAAGTACGAGTTGAATTAGTAGTAAAATCAAAAAAAGTTACACTTTCAACAAAGTCGTATATTGTAGATTATGTCTCCACCATCTCCCTGCATTCATAGCTAATGCTCAACCAACTGTGGCAGGTACTGAACTCAGATAATAAAAAGA
>NZ_JAAHHG010000439.1 GCF_010692555.1 Okeania sp. SIO3B5
TCGTATGGGAATAGATTTAATACCAGTTTTTAGGTCATAAATTATCTTTTTTATCAAAGGGACATTTCCTGCAAATTTTTTTTATTGCACTTATTATTCGTAACATTCTTTTTTCAAAATGGTATTACCCTTTCTTTTTCACGATCCATCCCCAGAAAGGAAGAGAAAACAAACCAATTAACATTCCCGGTTCTGGCACTGCTTTCTTAACTTCGTTCTCTGAAATTTCCTGAAACTCGCGACTGAGAATTTCCCCAGACCAACCAAAATTTGAAGCCTCAACTCCAGGAAGGACTACCTGCAAGATTTCCTCGCTTTCCCAATAGGAATTAGAAAAGGCGATCGCTTCTCCAGCATCTACTCCATTAACTCCGTCTTCGTTGGCTGCCCAAAACCAGAAGTCTTCTCCCAAAATATCCCAGTCTAAAAAGGAACCGTCGGTCACTTCATAGCGCATCCAATCTTCATCGACTATCCCAGAAGTATCGTCGTAACTAAAAAAACCGCTGCTGGTTTCGCCGCTGTCTAATCGATAATCCAAATCGTATCTGATAGTAGCAGCATTGGCGGCATTTGTTATGCAAAAAATTAGGGCGTAACTGGTAGCAAAAACTCCTATTTTTGCGATGGTTGTTTTCATGTTTTTTGTGCTTAATAAAATTGTTGGATTTGAGAAACCAGGTTTTTCCAAAAAACCTGGTTTCTGGGCTGCAAAGGAACAGGCATATTGCCTGTTCTACGGTGTCGTTTTACTTCTTGGATTTAACTTTTTTCAACAACAAACTGCTGCCCAAAATTCCCAATCCAATAATAGTATTAGGTTCGGGAGTTGACTTGAGGTTATCGTCGTCGCCACCACCAATAGGAACGGGAGGGCGCCGGGCATAATTAAACTCTCCGGTACCTTCTACATCGCCGATATTGTAGGAGAAAAACGACTCTTCCAATTCAAAGAAACCGGGGTTAAAAGAAAAGGTATCGTTTGCCAAACTCAACCCTAAAAATTCGCCGTCGAATAACAGGACTTCTGCGAATAAATCGTCATGGGTTTCCGAGGTGTATTTGGTTGCCAAAAAGTCAAATTCAAAGTCATCGAGTTCGATATATTCTTCGCCGACTCCGGTGACTTTCGAGTCTTTATAACTGAAGGAACCGTCAAAGGTTTGATCCAATAAAGGACCGGCGTCGATAGTTAAATCGAAATCGTAAGTTGTGGTAGTAGGTTCTTGAACGTCAGAATGGAATTGGGCTTGGGCTTTATTAACATTAATTACGCTGCAACCAAGGGCTAAAGTGGCAGCGAAAATTCCGAGTTTTTGCAATTTGTTAGTCATGGTTTTTTTGTTGTTCTGAATAAATTGTGTTGATCCCCCCCAGCCCCCCTTGAAAAGCTATCCCTTACCCATAACTCCTGAAACCCTTGTGCGGACGGGGAGACACGGAGAGGGGGAGACACGGAGAAAAAATCATATTGCCTAAGTAAAAATACTTAAAACTTTACAGATAAATGTGCTTTTTCATACATTTTTCTCCCAAAAAAGCCGAACTAAGACTTACCCATAATTTGTCAGTTTTGTCAAGTTTTATGTTAAGAAATATGTGGGTAAAGCATAGCTTGAAAAGGGGGGAGGAAGAGGAAGAGGGGAATGGAAACCCGTAGAACAGGCACTCTTAGATAATTTGCCTGTTCGCCACCCCGTTCGCCCCCGGAAGGAGAGGGGAACGAGGAAGAGGGGAATGGAACCCCGTAGAACAGGCACTCTTAGATAATTTGCCTGTTCCACAGTTATTGCTTAAAATCCGAAGTTGCTGGGGTCGTTCAATGCGTTTTCGGAAATCCCTTCCACCGCGATAAAGGTACGGAAACGACCGGGGCCATCGGGACCGTCTGCGTCTATGGAAATCATAGTGGTTCCACCACGGGAGGCAAGTTGGATATAACCGTCGGCGATCGCGTTGTCTCCTTGGTAACCGAGACCGTCTAATAGTTCGGTGAGGATTATTTCATCGCTGCCGGGATCGAAGTCCTTGATGATGTCACCTGCATCTAACAAACTGTCGTAAACGAAGCGATCGCTACCGTCGCCCCCAGTCAAAATATCCCGACCTTGGAAACCAGTAATGGTATCGTCGCCGTCGCCCCCAGTCAAAACGTCCCGACGGCGAGTGCCTTCTATTTCTTCCCCGGGGGTGACTTCGATATCTTCGCCGACACCGGATTCGATCTGGTCGTCTAAAGCAGAACCGGTGTTTTCGGCAACGACCTGTTCTATCTCTTTTGTGCCTGCGGTAAGTTCCTCAAGGTCGTCGCTGGTTTCGCCCATTGTGATAGTTTGGACTTTGGCGACTTCTTTGCTGATGTCGGCTCCGGTGTTGCTGGATGCGGCATTGTCGATGCGATCGTTGCTTTCGGCTACGACGTCGGCAACTTCAGCGGCTACGTCGGATACTAAGTTAACCTTAATTTCCGGGTCGATCGCTTTCGCTGCATTGGCGGCATCGTTAATTAACCCTTCTATGGGTTGGGCGGTTGTTAAGTTGAGCTGGCCATCCTTGACTTTGTTGGCAATGGCTTTTATAGCTGCCCCAGAGAGTTCGTCGAGGTCGGCGGTGGAGGCGCCATCGAGCAAGTGAGCGATTTGGGTGACGGTGTTTTGCACCTGAATCATGCTGTTGAAGACTTCGGCAGCCCCTGGTTCGTTGGCCTCGGTGGCAGCAACGGGATCGAGGGTGGCGAGGTCAACTTCTGATGGCAGGGAAAAGGCGTTTTTGACTTGGTTGTGCGCCTGTTCCACGGTGAGTCCTTGTTCCACTAAGTCCGCTGCCACGCTAGTTAACATGGTGACAACGGTGGAATCTGGGGTGGAATAGATGGGGGTTTCCAGGGGCAAACCGGTGGCGGTGTCGGTACCGCCGATGATGACGACGCGACCTTCGGAGGGGTCAACTGTGCCGTTTTGGTTGGTGTCGAAGATAAAGGGGTCGATATCGAGGTCGAATTCCCCTTTTTCGTTGGTGGTTGCCGATGGTTCGTTGTCATCGAGTACGCCGTTTTTGTTCGCATCGAAGAATGCGGTGCCGCCTTCGATGTAGTTGTCAATGGCGATGCCATCGTGGCGGCGGTAGAAATGAATTTGATCGGTAGCAGTAGCACCATGCGGGTCTGTTGCTGTCACCGTGTACCAGTTATCCCCTGTCATCCCCGGGTTGATAGTAAAGGTACGAGTATTGGGGTTGAACTGAATTGTCTGCCGACCATTACCGCCACGGAACCACTCGGCTTTATAAGTCAGGACATCACCCGGATCTGGATCGGTGAAGGTATTCTCATCAAAGGTAAACTTCAAAGTGTTGCGCAAGGCAGGATTATTAGTCCAGTTAACTCCTTGAGTAAACAGACGAGTTCCAGTCCTTTGTGGCGGACGGTTAATACGGTTAATTAAGTTGCCGCGCTCTAGCTCGAAAGTGTCTTTAACAGTCTCGCCAAACCGATCCCGTGCTTCCACTTCGAGATTTAATTTGAACCAGTTCGGGTCATTTCCTTTGACATCAAAAGTGCGATTTGCCGGATCGAAAGTAAGCCAGGCTGGTAGGTTTCCGGCAGGAACCGCGCTCTTCACATTGTTCCGCTGACTCTCCCCATTCAACACCCTTACCGAATAGGTCAGGCTATCCCCCGGGTCTGGGTCAGTGAAAGTGTTCTGAGCAAAAGTAAAATCGGAAAAATTCCGTGCCGAAGAATCAGGGATGGGATTGCTAACTACTGGAGGACGATTCAAGATACCTCGCTCTAGCTCGAAAGCGTCTGTCACAGTTTCGCCAAACTCATCCTCTGCTTTCACTTCGAGATTTAATTTGAACCAATCTGGGCGATCGCCTATAACATCAAAAGTGCGCTGGGCTGGATCGAAAGCGAGCCAGGCTGGTAGGTCTCCGGCTGGAACCGCACGCTCCGCACCTTCATCCTGACTCTGCCCGTTCAACACCCTTACCGAATAGGTCAGGCTATCGCCCGGGTCTGGGTCAGTGAAAGTATTCTCAGCAAAAGTAAAATCGGAAAAATTCTGTGCCGAAGAATCAGGGATGGGATTGCTAACTACTGGAGCTTCGTTAACATCAATCTCCTGAGCCAGAGCCAGCATATTAACCCGCTTGAAGTTGTCTCCGGTATTAGTAACGTTATCGTCCTCATCGTCGCCATCGTTAATAGCAACGCCACTATCGCGCAATAGCTGTCCGAACTCATTGGGAGTCAAACGGCGACCCATTTCTCGTTCTGCCAACTGTTGCGCCAATACCGCAATACCAGAGACATGGGGTGCTGCCTGACTCGTGCCATCAAAGGTAACGGTACCGCCATTATGGTTAGCACCAGTAATAGGAGCGCCGGGAGCAAAAACCGTAGTTAAATTTTCGTGGCGCTGAGAGAAAGGAGCGATGATGTCGGCATCCGTAGAATTAGCCAGGGCACCATCTGGATAACCCTTGCCTCCCACATTAGAATCGTAAACCGCCCCAATAGAAAGAGAATTCGGATCTACCGAGGGATAGCTGACACCAGGTTGACTATCGTGGGAGTGAAACTTGTTGCCAGAAGAAGAACTGACGATAATATTCTTGTCCGCTAACGCCTTAAGTTCGTCACCCCAACCATAATCTGGGATATTTGCAGCAGTGTAATTTCCCCCATCCGACAGAGACATATTGAGGCTGGCAATGTTGTATTCTTCCGCGTTCTCAACTACCCACTGCAAGGCATTTTCGATCGCCTCCGCATCTGCCTCAAGCTTGCCGTCAACAACCTTAAAAACCTTGAGATGAATGATGTCGGCCCCCGGAGCCATCCCCGTGTGAACCTGATCGGAGGAGGCAACAATGCTGGAAACATTAGAACCGTGCCCCTGGGGATCGCTGGCATCCGCATCCCCGTTAGCAAAATCGAAGGAATGAACAATGCGGTCGCCAAAGAAGGGATGATCTAGATCGATACCTGTATCCAAAATTACAGTAGCAAAACCGCTACCATCGATACCAGCAAAACGGGGATTGGCGCGGAAATCATCCATACCTATCAGAGAAGACGATTTCGCCAGTGCCGGTACGAAAGCGCTATTTTCTGATATCGGCGCGGTTGTGAAAAACGGCGCTTCCGCTCCAGTGGTAGTAATTCCAGGCAATAGGGATTGAGTCTGGAGATTCAGATCGTAGAAAGTGCTGCTGTCGTCAGCAGAAGAAACCCGAAGATTATAAACCCCCCCGTCTAGGGTTTGACTAATTGACTCTGGAGTGATACCCAGGTTTTTGGAACTGGCAATCACCTCGCCTTTGCTATCGAGCAACTCGAAATCAGCATTAGCAGTCATGCCATCGAGAGATAAATCGACATTGCTGCGGGAACCCAGAGCGAACTTGTAGTAGTCGTCTCCGTCTTCCCGACCAACCCAGTCTTTGTAGTTTTTATTCCCACCCACACGAACTTGGCTCGCATCGGCAATTTCGTCGCCGCCAGCATCCTCTTTGGGAGCTTCGTTATCGAGAATAGTCAGGGTGGCAGTCCTCTGAACGCCCAGCACTGTTAGGTCACTGGGATTACTCAAGGTGAGTTCGAGGCTTTCGTCGCCTTCGACAGTTAGATCATCGGTAATAGGAATGGTTATAGTTTTGCTCGCTTCCCCATTAGCAAATTCAACGGTTTGGGTCGCGTTATCGAAGTCTTCGCCTCCTTTGGCACTACCGTCGCTTAATTGCACTTCGACGGTGGATATGCCGTTAAGGCTGACGGTGCGCTCGATGGTGACATCTGCTCCAATTACAGTGCCGTCTTCCCTTACTCGGTAGGTGGCCTGGGAGAACTCCAAACTTGGTAGTTTCTCAGGATCGAACACATCAGGTTGGAAAGTGAAAACCCCCGGATAGTTACGAATAACTTGAGGTTCAAAAGTCAGGCGAGTCTCAACCTCCCCGATAACAGTTTCCAACTCCCAACTGCCACCCTTGGCAGCATTACCAACTTTCTTAGTGGATGCCGCAATATTGGCACCAGTTAATTGATGGAGAACCTGCAAAAACTGAGGTTCCGCAGCGACGTTGCAACCATAGATAAGGATTTCCGACACGCCCCATTCCAGAAGTTGCGGTCGATATTGTTGGATATTAGCGAGACTCAGAACAGTCCCACCTAAAAAGATACTCCCGGGAACGCCGTGACCGACTAGATGCAAGCTAGAAATCTTACTCTTGCCTATAGCCTCGGTAATTTGAGCGATGCTATCTCGTTGCGGATTGAGAACTAGCACCTTTGCCCCGGCACGAACTCCCACCTCTAATGTGGGTATTGCTTCGACATCGGGAGCGATCGCGACTAACATACCCTCTCCCGGGGCTTTGGGGAGGCGATCGTCCAGTTTTAAGGACCTACTTAATCGGCCATCTCGGTAATTACTTGCTGCTTCGAGCATGGTATAATGTCCTGATAATTAGCTTTTAATTTCACCGGGGGCCCGAAAGTTGGTAGCTTTCTTGCGCCCCTATTTTTTTTTTGACTCCCCGGCCCACCAGAAAAATACTGACGGACAACTCGGTTTTGAGTCAGGTGGCCCGGAAAATCCATTGGTTTTCCTGCGCCCCTATTAAAACTATTTAGGAAGAGCCAGCATTTTTATGCCAGCTTCCTATCTATTTTTTGATTTTTGTTACAAAACTTTACACAATAATTTTTGTTGATTTTTTAATTGCTACAGAAGCATAGAGATTTAAGCAAACCGGGTTTTTTACCGAGAAGCAATCATGATGGTTGGGGCCAGTGAGAATATCAAGTAAGAGATAAATGGAGTCTAGAACGCCATTTTATTTTGGTATTTTGTGCTTATACTTTTATCATTTGGCATAAACTAACTGGAGGATTGCAGATGCAATGGGCCAATAAACTTTTAAAGACATTTACTGATGCTTTGGAAGCTTTTCGTACAGCTATGTATGCACCGTTTTTTTGATTGGTTGGCTAATAACCGCGACGTATTTGCCTCTCACACAGAGAGTTTTGGCTATATTTGGGGTCAAAAGTTGTGTAAGTCCCACTATTAATTATATCACTGCATTTTCTGGTTAGGACAATATAAAATTGAGTAAAAAAAGAGTAGGAAGGAGTAGAAAATAGAGGAATGTCTGTATCCTATTTCGTAGCACTATACAATTTATTTTTCAACTATACTGAAAGACTAGCTATTGACTGAATAACTAATCAACAATTAGGTGTTATTCTGTTTATTTATATGAGGAAATAAATTTAATTATTCTTATGAACAAAAATTATACTTCACAGAAAAAAATTCAAACAAAAAAAATCTTATATAATACTCTATTAGGTACTTTATTTTGCCTAGTAGCAAATCCATTATTTTCGTATCAGCAACCAGCTCAAGCACAAACAGATGCTTATTGTCGGTTGTCACCAGAAGCGATCGCTACAAAAGAAAACTTACGTCAAGCAGTCTTAGCTGGAAACAAAGAAGCAGAAAAACAATATCAAAATATCTTGATTCAACACGGTAGAGAAGTAAACAACTGTCGCCTGAGAAACTGGCCAAGAACTCAAGGCATCTGGTTGCGACTATATCCTTGTGATGCTAGAGCAGGAGAAATCGACAGAATACTCGACCATGTAGTTAATAAAGGCTACAATCAAGTTTACATAGAAGCTTTTTATGATGGACAAGTGCTTCTTCCCGCAGCAAATAATCCCACAGTTTGGCCCTCTGTACTGCGCGTCCCTGGTTATGAAAATGTCGATCTATTAGCTGAGAGTCTCAAAAAAACAGGCGTTCGTGGTTTGCGAGCTTATGCTTGGGTATTTACCATCAACTTTGGCTATACTTACTCTCAACTACCCTACCGTCAACAAGCTTTAGCTCGCAATGGTAAAGGTCAAACAACTCTTGATGTGATTCCAGATAATGCTAGTTTGCACAATCAGTTAGGTGCAAGTCATGCTTTTCATACATTCATTGATCCTTACAGTCCAGAAGCACGTCAAGATTATGCAGTTATGATTAATGAGGTACTCAAACGCCGACCTCAAGGTGTTTTATTTGACTACGTTCGTTATTTGCGTGGAGTTGGGCCAGACTCTGTGGCGGATGAAGTAAAAGATTTATGGGTTTATGGTGAAGCTTCTAGGAAAGTTCTATTGCAACGTGCGAAAAATGAAGCAGGAAAGGAATTACTCACAAGATTTTTAGACAAAGGATATGTTACTTCTGAAGATATTTCTGCAGTTTCTGACAGGGAAACTCCTAAGTGGCAAAATTTCTTTTCTCCTGCTACTACTGCATCTGCTACTGGTAGACTACCGAAAGGAGGTTCGGGACGACAAGTTTGGGAATTGAGTGTTGCTCACGCAGCTCAAGGAATACTTGACTTTCTCAAGGTGGCGACTAAACCAGTGAAACAAAAAA
>NZ_JAAHHG010000044.1 GCF_010692555.1 Okeania sp. SIO3B5
GTCGCGGGCTGGCAGTCCGAGACTCTAAACGGACGTGGAGGCAAGCGTAAGACTACCGCCAAGGTAGCAGCAGCCTGTGAAACGTCAACCCGCCGAGGAGCTAAGGCTCGGTAGGAATCCCCGTGCCTTTAGGCCGGGGAGGATGTCAACAATCCTCGCAACTAATTGTATGTTGTGTATATTGGTTTTCTCCATTATTATCAACATAACTCTCAACATACATCCCAGCAATTGAAGGACAAATAATCCAAGGAATTCGGGGATTATCGGCTGCCATAGCCCATTTATAACAACCGCCACCGGATTCCCCTAGCCCGCCATCACAACTATCAAGAGCATAGCACTGTTGCTTGTCAACATTGCCTTGGGGTGCAGCAACCCAGGTGTATTGGCCTGTATAGTTTTCCATCCAATAACATCCGGAGGAGTCAGCTAAACTGATATCTGTCGATACCAAGAAGGATACAACTACCATAAGACAGGATAGCGCAAATACCAGAGCAGATTTTGTCATGTCCTTCATTTGATTAATCAATCTCCTAAATTAAACTTTTTCTCTTATTATTATTAAAGTTATCGGAAAAGAATAAGAATAACTACTTAAGCCATTTCTATAATTAGTGGGAAATAATTAGGGCTTGCTGATTAAATATCGCGCGCATTGACTGAAATTGGTTTTAGGCTTTTTATGTCTGGAAAAAGTATGAGCTTTTCAGCAAGTAATGGTTAAAAAAGTGAGGATTTTCGGGTAGCAAAAGCCGAAAAATCACTCTGACTATTGTTTTGGCCACTGACTATGTAATTCCCATTTATTCTACGTCCTAACTACTCCCTTTTTCCCCTCCACGGTCGGGATTAGGGGTGGGTCCCTACTACCTACAAAGAGCAAAAAGACTTTTCATACGCAAACCCTAATTATAAATTATAATTAACTTATCCTTAGCTGTGAAATTGTATAAATGGATATGGTTGACTACTCCCCGCAGCTATTACCGAGGGGATTCTAAGTTGATACTACGCAACACCGATAAATCCTTGTTGCTTCGTTTCTTCTTAGCTGACCAAAGATATATTCTTTGGGGACAAGTCAAGGTGCCCCTACACAGTCGGCTTAAGTAGGGGCGATTCGCGAATCGCCCCTACTGCTTTCTGCTTACTTTTGTCTAAACATTTGTATATCCAGATAATAGCACAGGACAACTAAAGTTGTCCAGTCTAAACGACTCGCTTGTTTTCATCCCCCGGTTAAAAAACGCTTGCTCTCAACGTCGCTTTTCGGTAAAAGTGACTGATATTAATCAAGGATCTGATAAAAAATTTCATTATTATAGTGTGACGCGCAAGGCAGCAACAGGGGAATACAAAAGGGTTTCAGCTTTTATTTATGTCAAACACCTTAATGCGTAGTGCTATATTAAGTTTTGTTTGGGTCAACTTTAAAATTTGGCGTTGGTGAATCAAACTATTAATTTAAGATATTTGGGCGAACCTTCATTAATGGATAATGGATAATTGATGATAGATAATTGATAATTACCTCTGGTTAAAACCGTTACGGAATTGAATATAAGGAAATATTATTTCTTCTCTTGGTCCATTGGATATGGTTAGGAAACCCATCCATCCCTCGACCGCTTTTTTCCCTTTAAAAGGGGATGTTTTAAACCAGAATTATTTAATTATTAATTATTAATTATTAATTATTCGGTAATCAAGATCTGTAGGGAAGTTGCATGCAACGTCCCTACCTATTTCCTATTTCCTATTCTCTGTTCCCTGTTCCCTGTTCCCTGTTCCCTGTTCCCTGTTCCCTGTTCCCTGTTCCCTAAACACGAAAATCATAGCTAAATTCACCAACGCCTAAAATTTCAACTTCCTATATAAATTTGGTAGTTTAGGCTATGAATAATCCTCATCAATATATTGCAAATAGTCAGGAAATATGCCAAAACATTATCACATCTATGGAAAGTGTGTTGTGGTCAGTTGAACCATTAACAAAAAATCTTCTTTACCTTAGTGATAGTGCTGAAATAATCTACGGAAAACCAGTATCTGATTTATTAAGAAATCCTCACTCCTGGCTAGAAGTCATTTATCCTGAAGATCGGCAAAAAGTAGAAGATTCTATAGCTATTATTAGCTCAAATAAATTCTTAAAACTACAATATCGGATCGTTCGTTACTCTTCTAGTTCTGAACAAGAAATTAGATGGTTAGATGTTCGAGCTAAACTTATTTGTAATACTTGCGGTGAACCGGTAAGGATCGATGGTATTTCAACAGATATAACTAACGATAAAATATCAACTTTTCAGGAAATTGTAGAAGATGATAGTACAAAAAAATCTCCTATTTTACTTTTCAATCATAGTCTTATAGAAAACTATAATTTTCAATTATCATATCTCGCCAGAGACGGGAAAAAACATATATTTGAACATCATTTTATTGAATTATATAATTTATATAGAAAATACAGGAAAAAATCATGGGTTTCACCAACTAATTATTTCAATAAGATGTCAACAACTTCCTTTGAAAAAATATGTATTAATCAATATGGCGATCGATACTTGACTCAAATAGAACGAAATATAGACCGCGATTTGGAGGAATATAAAGCTGTACTAAATATTTTAAAAATAGGATTTTTTGTTACAGATAATATAGGTAATTTGATTGAAATTAATCGCAAAGCAAAGCAAATTTTTGGTTGGCAACGACAGGAAACTAAGTCAATCAAAGCTGCTAAATTAGAGTTAAAAATAATCAGATATGATGGCACAGAGATGCCAAAAAAAGAATATGCTTGGATTGTAGCTTTTAGAGAAAAATGTACTGTTGAAAATTTACAAATGGGAGTGGTTCAAGAAAGTAAAGAAGTGATTTGGCTTAGTGTGACATCTACTTTTATATCGAGTTTAAATGACATAATTATTACAACTTATGTTGATATAACAGAATGCAAAATAACTGAAGAAAAATTAAAAAAATCAGAGCTTAAGTACCGTGCATTTATGCAAGATGCAGGTGAGGCAATTTTAATTGCTGATTTACAGGGAAAGATTATAGAAGCTAACTCTAAAGCTACAGAAATATTGGGTTATCAGAGAGAAGAACTTGTGCAAATGCACGCCAAACAAATCCATCCACCAGAAATACAGCAAAAAGTAATAGCAACAATACTGGAAACAGCAAAAAAAGGTAAAAATGTTATACCAAATATTCTGGCTTTGAGGAAAGACGGAAATTGGGTTTGGGTAAATATTATTTATAAAATTATTCACTTAGAGAATGATGAAAAATTTTATCAAGTAATTTTTCAAGATATCACTTCCTATGTTTTAGCTGAAGCAGTACTAAGAGAAAGTGAAGAAAAATTTCGTGCGACTTTTGAACAGACTGTAGTGGGAATATTTTTTGCTAATTTATCAGGAAAAATATTCCGAGTGAACCAAGCATTTAGGAATATTTTGGGATATAGTAACGCCGATTTATCAAAGTTAAATTTGATAGATATTATTTATGCAGAAGAACAGCAAGATTGTGAAATTAATTTACGCTCTCTTATGACAGAAAAAATCAAAAATTATGCAAATGATAACCGTTTAATTCACAAAAAAGGTAAAATTATTTGGTCATATTTGAATATATCTTTAATCAAAACTTCCCAAGAACCAAAATATTTAATTGGCTTGATTAAAGATATTACTCAGCGCAAACAAATGGAATTGGATTTGAAAAAAAGTGAAGAACGTTGGGAATTAGCGTTGCGCGGTAATAATGATGGTATATGGGATTGGAATATTAAAACTAATGAATGTTTTTATTCAATTCGTTGTCAAGAAATTTTAGGTTATACAGAAACGGGAATTTTTAATCATATAAATCATTGGAAAAGTCGTATTCATCCTGATGATATTAATTTAGTAATACAGTCTATTCAAGAACATCTTAATCGTCAAACACCGTACTTTACTGCTGAATATCGTATCCGATGTAAAGATAATACATATAAATGGATTTTGGATAGAGGTCAAGCACTTTGGGATGAAAAAGAAAACCCATTGCGAATGGTAGGTTCCTACACCGATATTACAGAACGTAAACAAGTAGAAGACTATCTACAAAGACAGACTCAACAAGAACAACTAATTCGTAAGATAACAGAGCGTATTCGCCAGTCTTTAAACTTATCAGAAATTCTACAAAAAGCTGTAGATGAAGTGCGAAATATTTTACAGGTAGAACGAGTAATTATTCAACGAAAAATGTTAGATAAATCTATCCTTGTTTTAGCAGAATCTTTAACACCAGGAAAATACTCAATGTTAGATTGGGAATTTAATGATTATATAATTACAACTCAACAGCTTATACAAGAAAAAAAATCAGATAAAATTCTAGCGATCGCAGATATTTATCAATCCAAAGTGAAGCTATGTAATACTAATTTATTAGATTTTTTCCAAATAAAAGCTTGCTTAATTATGCCAATTTTTATCCAAAAATCTACAACTCTTGAAGAAGGAAGAAGGAAGAAGCGGTGCGACCCCGCGTCGGCGGCAGACGCAAGCGGTCAGACCCCGCGACGACGCCAGTCGCAAGGGAATGCTGGCCAAGAGAGGGAATGCGCACCAAGAGAGGAAGAAGGAAGAAGCAAAAACTGGATGGGGCAAACCCTAGCTAATTGTCAACATCGTGTAGACGATGGGATATTAAATCCAAAAGAAAAAGATCAAGAAAAAAGTTTAGTTGTTGGAGTTAATCCTACTAACGATGATACATTTTGGGGAGTATTAGTTGCTCATAACTGTAGCGAGAAACGCCAGTGGAAAAAATGGGAAATAAATTTATTATACCAGTTAAGAATTCAACTAGAAATTGCTATTCAACAATCAGAACTCTATCAACAACTGCAAAATGCTAATCAAGAATTATATCAACTTGCTACATTAGATGGATTAACAAAAATAGCTAATCGACGTTGTTTTGATCGATATTTAGAGAGAGAATGGTTACGTATAGGGCGAGAGAAAAAAACATTATCTTTAATCATGTGCGATATAGACTTTTTTAAAAAATATAATGATACTTATGGACATCAAAAAGGTGATGAGTGTCTTCAGCAAGTAGCAAAAGCTATCTCGAAAGTAGTCAAACGTCCTACAGATTTAGTAGCTCGTTATGGAGGAGAAGAATTTGCTATTATCTTACCTAATACTAATCTAGAAGGAGCAATTCATATCGCCAATATAGTTCAGCAAGAAGTATATAAATTACAGATTCCCCATCGAAATTCACCAACATATCAACAAGTTACCCTAAGTTTAGGAGTATCTAGTATTATCCCTTTCCCTGAAGCTACTTATAAAAGTTTAATTGCAGGAGCAGATCGAGCACTTTATCAAGCAAAACAAAAAGGTAGAAATCAGGTGATTCCCTATATAGGTGATATAATTGTTAATTAACTAAAGTATCAAATCTAAAATTGAAAATCATCAAATATAATTTTTGATGAGTTTTCCTAGTACATGACTACCTTTTATAGCTAATGTATCTAATATCAAAACCCATATTTTATACCACTTAAAAAAAAAGGATGTTATGAATAATAAGTGCTATTAAAAGACTTGATATGAAATGTATATTGAACGAAAAAGATAATTTACAACATCAAAAATGGTATTATACCTATTAATTATGACCTAAGCATTTCTTGCGGAATGCTGCGCAAACAGCACTTAGCTAGCTTCCTACAGAGGAGCTTTCCTAACGTTAACAGCTAATAGCTGAATGTTATATTCTGACTCCTGACTCCTGACTCCTGACTCCTGACTTCTATAGCGTTTCCAAATGAGATGTAAATCTAGATTGAGATTTGTTCTAATAAAAAAGCGCTGTATTGAGTACCATATATCTTTATGTTTACCACTATGTTAATACTGTTTTTCCTTCTTTACTATTCCCTCCATACCTATTCCCTATTCCCTTTTTAATAGGACTCAGTTTCCACATCCCAAATAAAAACGCTATATGAGATGTAAATCTAGATTGAGATTTGTTCTAATAAAAAAACACTGTATTGAGTACCATATATCCTGATGTTTACCACTATGTTAATACTGTTTTTCCTTCTTTACTATTCCCTCCATACCTATTCCCTATTCCCTTTTTAATAGAACTCAGTTTCCACATCCCAAATAAAAACGCTATATGAGATGTAAATCTAGATTGAGATTTGTTCTAATAAAAAAGCCCTGTCTTGAGTACCATATATCCTGATGTTTACCACTATGTTAATACTGTTTTTCCTTCTTTACTATTCCCTCCATACCTATTCCCTATTCCCTTTTTAATAGAACTCAGTTTCCACATCCCAAATAAAAACACTATATGAAATTTAATATTCTTTACAGACTAAAACTTAGGTCATCCAAAGTACTAGAAAATCTCAACTTCCTACAGATAGTAACTATATTTCTCATTCTATTAGGATTGTGGGTAATATTTGATTTATCTACTAACATATTGGCTGAATTTTTATGGTTTGAAGAACTTAATTATTTGCCCGTACTAATAACTAAATTACAAACAGAAACTTTGCTATGGATAATTACTTTTGTAATTGCATCAGTCTTCTTTTTAGCAAATTTCAGACTAGCAAGTATATTTAAGTATCAAAAAAATCACAATCGAAAAACCGAAGTATATGAAGAAATGATGCTAATTCCACCAGTAACTATGCCATCAAGTAAGTTGCGTATTGAACCCTCATTTAATCTAGGCTGGTTGTTATGTTTAGTATTAGGATTAATTTTATTCATAGGACTGATTCTAACTCATTATATTCAGGTATTTACTGATTACTGGCATCCTGATTTCACAGTTGCGAAAGTATCTCCACAAATTCCTTCAGCATTTAGCATAGAATCAATGTGGCAAATACTCAATCAAATACCGTCTAACTGGTGGCTATTAGGATTATTTATTGTATTAGGTATTATTGTCATTATTAATCCTGTATTATGGTTAAGTATATTTGGGATAGTTCTAAGTTTAATTTTTAGTTTTATTCTTTCAAGTCATTGGGGAAATATATTACAACTATTTAATGCTACTCCCTTTGCTAAAAGAGAAGATTTATTTCATATCAATATCAGTTTTTATGTTTTTCAAATTCCCTTCTTACAATTATTAAAATTTTGGTTAATAGGATTATTTTTATATGGACTGGTTGCTTGCACTCTGATCTATTTATTGTCTGGAAACAGTCTAAGTAAAGGCAACTTTTATGAATTTTCCCAACAACAACAAAGACATCTTCATGCTTTAGGTGGAGGATTTATATTAACCGTAGCCTATAGTTACTTTCTAGCTTGTTTTGAATTAGTTTATTCTCAGCGTGGTGTCATCTATGGTGCTGGTTATACAGATGTCAAAGTTCAGCTTCCTGCTTATATATTTTTGGCAGTTTTAGCATTATTAATCGCATTATTTTTGTTTTGGCAAGCCATTTTTTCTATTAAAGATATTCAACCTTATATTGAAGCCAGTCTCCGATTTTTACGTTTGACTCGAAGAAGGAAAAAAAAGAAAAAATTGAGTGCAAAATTATTTGCTGATAGCTATTCATTAAGAGCTATCTTAACATGGTATTTAATCATCGCAGTAGTAATTGGTTGGTTATTACCAAAAATTGTACAAATAACTATGGTACAACCTAACGAAATAGACAGAGAAAGTCCATATATTAAACGTAGTATTAAATTTACTAGAGAAGCATATTTCGATCCAGAAAAATTAGAAGTAAAACTATTTGATCCAGAAAATCAACTTACCTATACTGACTTAATAAATAATAAATTAATCATCGACAATATTCGTCTTTGGGATACAAAACCAATTTTACAAACCAATCGACAATTACAAGAAATCAGACCATATTATGAATTTAAAAATGCCGATATAGACCGCTATACATTTCTGAAGAAAAAAGAAGAAAGAACAAAAAATAATCCTACCCAAAAACAACAAGTAATCATCGCAGCTAGAGAACTAAACTATGAATCTGTACCTCAACCAGCACAAACTTGGGTTAATGAACATTTAGTCTATACTCATGGCTATGGTTTTACTCTTTCTCCAGTTAATCAAGTTGAAAAAAGTGGATTACCAGAATATTTCGTTCAAAATATCGGACCAGATCCAACTTTTGAAAAAAATAGTACCTTAGAAGTATTAGAAAGAATTAGATTCAGTATTCCTATTGGTAAACCTAGAATTTATTATGGAGAACTTACCAATACTCATGTAATTACTTCTACTGCAGAAAAAGATAGAGAATTAGACTATCCCAGTGGGGAAACAAACACCTATAACACTTACAGTGGCAGTGGCGGTATCGTCATCGGTACAAGCTGGAAAAAATGGGTATTTGCTAAATATTTAAAGAACTGGAGAATGTTATTCACTAATGAATTTATACCTCAAACCAAAGTCTTATATCGCCGCAATATTAATGCCAGAGTTCGAGCGATCGCTCCGTTTCTACGTTACGATAAAGACCCATATTTAGTAGTAGCTAATCCTCAATTCGATCAACAAGATGTTACTCAAACAACTCCCAGTTATCTCTACTGGATTTTTGATGCTTACACTACAAGCGATCGCTATCCTTATTCTGACCCAGAAAATAACGAATTTAACTATATTCGTAACTCAGTAAAAGTTGTAATTGATGCCTACAATGGCTCAGTAAAATTCTATGTAGCTGACCCCAAAGACCCAATTATTAAAACCTGGAAAAAAATATTTCCTAATATGTTTTTTCCCATAGAAGAAATGCCAACAAGTCTCTATACTCATATCCGTTATCCAGTAGATTTATTTAAAGTACAATCCGAACTATTGGAAACTTATCACATGGATGACCCCCGTGTATTTTATAATCGGGAAGATTTGTGGCGAGTACCTATTGAGATTTATGGTAATCAACAGCAGAAAGTAGAACCTTATTATTTAATTACAAAATTACCAGCAGAAACTTCAGAAGAATTTATTCTTTTTCTACCCTATACTCCAGCAAGTCGTAACAACTTAATTGCTTGGTTGGCAGCTAGATCAGATGCGGAAAATTATGGTAAGTTGCTGTTATATCAATTCCCTAAACAACGACCAATATATGGTCCTGAACAAATAGAAGCTTTGATTAATCAAAACCCAGAAATATCCCAACAAATTTCTCTTTGGAACCGTCAAGGAGCAAAAGCAATTCAAGGAAATTTATTAGTAATTCCAATGAATCAATCTTTGCTCTATGTAGAACCAATTTATTTAGAAGCAGAGCAAAATAGTTTGCCAACTTTAGCTAGAGTTATTGTTTCTTATGAAAACCGAATTGTTATGAAACCAACTTTAGATGAAGCATTAAAAGAAGTTTTTGAAGTAGAACCATTAGAACAACCTTTAGTTGTGCCACCTTTGGAATTGGAATTGGAATAAGAAGGAAGAAGGAAGAAGGAAGAAGGCAGAAGGAAGAAGGCAGAAGGCAGAATAGGACTTACACAAATTAACCTTGAAAACGCCATATGTAGGGGCGAATGGCATTGCCTAGCGCCAAGCTCCGCTAACGCCCTCACTTGATTTAATTTCCCTCCGTAAGTCCTGAAGAAGTTAAATTTATTCTGTCTAAAACTAATAACTGATAACTGAAAAAGCTGATAACTGATAACTGATAACTGATAACTGAAAAAAGGGAGGTTGACAAAAAAACTTGACATGGTACTATATTCATAATGGAAAAGGTGCGCTCATATATACTCAAATAACTTAGGCCAAAAAAACCATACTTGCCTACTAAAATAATGAATAATTAATAGTGAATGAGTTTAATTCTTTAATTGCTAATTGTTGAAGAATAGTTGATAACTGATAACTGAATAAGAAGAAGTCTAATAACTGATAACTAATAACTAAAAAAGCTGATAACTGAAAAAAGGGGGGTTGACAAAAAAACTTGACATGGTACTATATTCATAATGGAAAAGGTGCGCTCATATATACTCAAATAACTTAGGCCAAAAAACCATACTTGCGTATAATGAATAATTAATAATGAATGAGTTTAATTGTTAATTGTTGAAGAATAGTTGATAACTGATAACTGAATAAGAAGAAGTCTCATAACTGGTAACTAATAACTAAAAAAGCTGATAACTGATAACTGAAAAAGCTGATAACTGAAAATGCAGTCTGGAAAAATCCTGAGACAACGTTACAAAATTATCGGGTCTCCTCTAGGAAGAGGAGGATTTGGAGACACCTACTTAGCTGAAGATTTAGATTTACCAGAAAATCCGAAATGTGTGGTTAAACATCTTAAACCTAAAAGTTCAGACCCAGGAATTTTGCCTGTTGCCCAAAAGTTGTTTGAGAGAGAAGCAAAAACCTTATATAAATTAGGCAAAGGCTCAGACCAAATACCAAAATTATTTGCTCATTTCCAGGAAGGAACAGAATTTTACTTAGTACAGGAATATATAGAAGGGCACGATATTAGTAGGGAACTTACGCCAGGGAAAAAATTAAGCGAGTCTTATACTATTACCTTACTCAAAGGAATATTAGAAGCATTAGCGGTAGCTCATCAAAATAATATAATTCACCGAGATATTAAGCCACAAAATTTGATGCGCCGTAAGTCGGATAGCAAAATAGTATTGATAGATTTTGGGGCGGTTAAAGAAATAAGTGTATTAACTACAGCTAACCAACCAGGTGCAACAACTTTCACTGTAGCAGTCGGAACCCCTGGATATATGCCAAGCGAACAAAGTAGAGGACAACCAAAACTAAGTAGCGATATCTATGCAGTGGGAATGGTAGGAATAAAAGCACTGACTGGTAAAAACCCAGAAAATTTACCAAGAGACTCTAAGACAGAACATATTATCTGGCGAAATGAAGCAAAAGTGAGCGATCGTCTGGCAGATATATTGGATAGGATGGTACATGAATATTTTCTGCTGCGTTATGAAAATGCGATGGGAGTATTAGAAGCGTTAGATATTCCAACTCCACCAGTACCTACACCACAACCAACTCCAGCACCTACACCTACTCAAACAAAAACAGTAGTACCAAAACTCCAACCTCAACCTAATAAAACTAGAAGACAAATATTGACATTAGGAGGTTTAGCAGGAGGTGGGTTTGTTGCAGCAATGTTAACTAAAGATTTGTGGAGTGGAACATCTCCAGAAAGTATTTCTACTTCCCAACCAACTCTAGAAGAGCCAACACCAGAACCGTCCACTTCTCCTAAACCAACACCAGAACCTTCTACTTCTCCTAAACCAACATCAGAACCTTCCACTTCTCCTAAACCAACACCAGAACCTTCTACTTCTCCTAAACCAACATCAGAACCTTCCACTTCTCCTAAACCAACACCAGAACCTTCCCCTTCTCCTAAACCAACACCAAAATTTTCTATTCAGACGTTTACTACCATCACAGTTAACAGTAGAGGAGAAGAAATAAGTAGTCGTGAAGGTCAAGCAGAAGTAATGACAGAAAACTTCAATGGAGTCTCCCTAGAAATGGTAAAAATTCCCAGAGGTAGATTTCTCATGGGGTCTCCAGAGACAGAAGCAGGGAGAAGTGATAGTGAAGGTCCGCAACATTATGTAGATGTGCCAGAATTTTTCATGGGAAAGTATCCAGTCACTCAAGCACAGTGGGAAGCAGTTATGGGAAATAATCTTTCTCACTTTAAAGGTGCGAGTCGTCCTGTAGAAAAAGTAAGTTGGAACGACACCACAGACTTTTGTCAGAAACTCTCAGAAATAACAGGAAAAAAGTATAGTTTACCCAGTGAGAGTCAGTGGGAATATGCTTGTCGAGCAGGAACAACAACACCATTTTATTTTGGCGAAACTATAACGTCTGAGTTAGTTAACTTTAATGGCAACTCTACTTATGCTGATGCACCGAAAGGAATATATCGTGAAGAAACAACAGATGTGGGAATTTTTCCACTTAATGCTTTTGGTTTGTACGATATGCACGGGAATGTCTGGGAATGGTGTCAGGATGTTTGGCATGATAATTATGAAGGTGCGCCTACTGATGGTAGTGCTTGGGAAACTGGAGGTAATAGTAATAGAAGAATGCTCCGTGGCGGTAGCTGGTACAACGGTTCTAAGGTTTGCCGGACTGCCGGGCGCAACTATGGCAGTGCAAACCTCCTCGACTTCCGTTGTGGTTTTCGTGTCGTCTCGTCTGTCTCTGGTTCCTAGGAATCTTCCTCTTTATTCTTTTCCTCTTTTCCCCTTATCCCTCTTTTTCTTTTCTCTGTTCCCTCCCGCGAATTAATCCGTATATCCGTGCCATAATCCTTGTGAGCTTTTCCCCTTTTTCCTCTTTCCTGCATCCATCCGTATATCCGTGCCATAATCCGTGTGAGCTTTTCCCCTTTTCCCTCCCGCAAATTAATCCGTATATCCGTGCCATAATCCGTGTGAGCGCATCCGTGCCATAATCCCTGTGAGCGGAAGTCAGGGCAAGACCATGATTTTGCCACAGATGCACCGATAAATATAGAGATGATTAATCTGCATTTTGTGGAGCTAAAAAAAAAATCGACGCTGAAAGGAATTTCCCCTTGCATCCACAAAAAAATCATAGTACTATGTAATTATTGGGGGTTGCTCGTACCTACGCATGACTTTTTATTCAACCCAAAAACATCGCCAGACACAGATTTTGCCACGGATGTACGGATAATTATGTTGCCTAGTAGAAGCGATCGCTCAACTTCAGAGAAAAAAATCATCTTGTGAAGCACCAACCAACAAAAAATCATTAGCAGGAGAAATATAGAAGCGATAGAACGACCTTCCGCTGTCGCGATCGCTCAGGCTTACAGAAAAAAATCTCATTCTGTGAAGCACTATAAAGAAAAAGTCAGTGGTAGAAAGATTTGACTGTTCCATCACAAGGCAAAAATTTTGCCCAGCCAGAAAGAGAGTATCTGCATTTTGTGTAGCCACTAAAAAAATCGGCGTCGAAAGGAATTTCCCCTTGCATCGGCAACAAAATCATAGTACTATGTAATTATTGGGAGTTGCTCGTACCTACACCTGACTTTTTATTCAACGCCAAAACATCGCCAGACACAGATTTTGCCACGGATGTACGGATAATTATGTTGCCTAGTAGAAGCGTACGCTCAACTTCAGAGCAAAAATTCATCTTGTGAAGCACCAACAAAAAATCATTAATCGTTTCTACTAACCACTGTTCATATTCATTTTCATACAGGGATATTACAGCGCTTTTCGCTCTTGATGAACCATATCGTCATAACCAAAACCCTGTAGGGACGTTGCATGCAACGTCCCTACTGTGGTCTACTGAAATGAAAACCGCTGTAAATTACTTTTAACTGTCATTTTTACCTCATATTATTGATAATAACTTTGTTTGTTTTTGTAGATATACAGTATTCACAAAGGTCATCCACTCTTTCAATAACTAATTGTTGTAATTCTACAATATTTCTAAATTTCTAATAGAAGCGGTGGAAGAAGGGATAACTTGGTTCAAAGACAAAGGTTCATCAACAACAACTATGGCTGTTGAAGCTAATGACAATCAACAGGCCATGAAAACACAGCAACCCAATGTTTTTCTAGGCTTAGGCAACACTCAGTGTGAGCAAGGAGATTTTGCGGGAGCGCTCCCTTACTTCCAGAAGGCACTCACACTCAATCTTCAACAGTCTCTGGATATCTACATAAATTTCGGGGATTCCTTTAGTCAGTGCGGAAGATTTTCTGAGGCAATTGCTGCCTACCAAGAAGCGATCGCGTTAGAATCAGACAATCCCCACATTTACATTCACACCTAAATTAACTTTGCTTTCTGGAAAATTTGCAGAGGAGTTAAACTTAACTCAGGTAATAAATCATTCCCTAAACTATCTTCCCCTTGCTTCGTTTGTGGAGGAGAATCAGGATAAAAAACGGTGATGAGTCTTAACCTTTGTATCAATTAACCAAACAAGGGATACCCCTGCTTTTAGATAAGCTTCTGCTTTCTCACTCTTGTTACTAAAAGATTGAGCAGGTGATATAATTTCTATGACTAATTCAGGGGGAATGGGGCAAGCATCATCTTCTAATTCAATCTCCCCTAACTTATCATAAGATATATAGAGTAAGTCTGGAATCGGACACCAATCTTTGTCATTTCGTTTTAAGCGAACACACCATTCGATACCAACTTCCCCCTTATCTTGATTCCAATCTTCAAGAATTGAGGATAAAGCAAGTGTGACACGGGAATGATAACGTAATGGTGACATTTTTTGAATTAATTCTCCATCGAAATATTCATAGTTTTCACTAGCTAAAGGGGATGACAAAAATTCATCCAGTGTGAGCCTTTTTTCTTGGATAGCAGTCTTGGACATCCTTGGAATTCTCCTAATTAAGTAGAGTTAATACAGTATAATGTTCTTGACCAAAAAAAAAGGTCTCAAGCCTCCCCTTTTAAGGGGATAAAAAAAGAGAATATTCCTTATGTCAAGCCTCTGGGAATAGCTGCGAGGTACTGTTAACTGTTAACTGTTAACTGTTAACTGTTAACTGATAACTGATAACTGATAACTGATAACTGATAACTGATAACTGAAATGACACTCTCACCGTTAAATCACAGCTCCTAGCTCCGCGCATAACGCTATACAGATTTTTCAGCTTTGGGTTTCTTCTCAAAGACTTGAATATTGGGATTCTCCAGTTTAAATCCATTCTCTGTGCTTTCTCCCATTTTACCACTAATTGCAGCAACTCGGGGGTTGAGCCAGAATAGCTAAAAGCTTTAAGTTATATCATGTCCGGTTGAATAATTAGACTTTGGTGGAAGGAAGGCAGGAGGCAGCTATGCTGGAGGCAGAAGGTTTTCTCTCATTGTCACCTTAATTCTATACACGCTCCGATGCTACCGGACATGATATTAAGGGGAAAAAAAGAAATAATATTTCCTCATCAACTCAATAACTGCTGTAAATAAGGAATACAAAAATGTCTATAGCTGAAAAATCATCATCAAAAAATCAATCATCAGTAAAAGTTAGCAGAATTATTCTATGGGTAAGTGTAGTTTTAATTGTCATATTTTTCCTAGCCCCTGTTTTATGGCAATTACTCACTTCTTTCAAAACAAATGAGGCAATATCAGCAGTTCCTAATATCTATTTCCCCACTCCCAATCAATTAACTTTTGACCACTATCTTAGTTTGGGTTTGGGTTTTCTCCGCTATGTTTTTAATAGTGCTTTTGTGTCTATTATTTCCACAGTTATTTGTTTAGGAATAGGAGCCCCTGCTGCTTATACTTTAGCACGGTTAAAACTCCCTGGAGAAAATATCATTCTTGCCTGCATTTTAATCGTCAGTCTATTTCCCTATGTATTATTATTTTTGGGTCTGTTAGAAATTATTAAATCTCTTGGTTTAGGTAATAACTACATCTCTCTAATTATTCCTTACACTGGGATAAATTTACCTCTGACAATTTTGGTCTTAAGAAGTTTTTTCCAACAGTTACCAAAAGATTTAGAAGACTCAGCCAAAATAGATGGTTACAGTACAATTTCTATGTTGTGGAATATCATCTTACCTCTAACAATTCCAGCATTAGTAACCACAGGAATTTTAACCTTTATTTTTGCTTGGAATGAATTTATTTTTGCTCTGACTTTTATTACTCGTTCCGAAATGTATACTATCCCTGTTGCAGTAGCTCAAATAGGTGGTACTTCTGTATTTGAAATTCCCTACGGCCCCATTGCTGCTGCAACAGTAATAGGTACATTTCCTTTATTAATTTTGGTATTAATAGCTCAACGTCGAATTGTTCAAGGTATTACTGCAGGAGCTGTCAAAGGATAACGAAGTCAGAAGTCAGAAGTTATATAGAGGGCCGTCGGTAGGGGCGATTTCCTAGGGAATGCTCCGCAAACGCGAATCGCCCCTGCTGCTCTAAAAGTGGGAGGCTTTAAACCCAATTTTTCGGTAAAGTAGGAAAGTCAAAATTAACCTCTATTTCTATTTATCTACTACTTAGGGCTTGCTGATTAAATCTAAAAGTCTTTACATATAAAGGTTTTAGCCTTTTTAAGTATCAAAAAGTGCGAGGTTTTAAGTGGTAATGGTTCAATTAGGAGCGGATTTTGGTCAAGATCAGGGCCGAACAATCTTGGGACAATTCTTACTCCTACCTCCTCGCTCATTCCCATTACTCCTGTCTCCTGTCTCCTGTCTCCTGTCTCCTACCCCTACTACAAATTGCTAGTCGCGATATCAAGGCAAAAAATGTTTCAGGAGCCATCATTTTACCAACTCCATAACAAGCACGTCGTCGCCATATAATTACAGGTAAGTGACCTTCTGGAGCTTGTAAGTTAAAGCTAAGTTCATCATAATATTTCCAACTTTCTCCATCTCGCCATCCAACGCGATCGCAAAAATCTCCATATTGTCCACCTATACTTTCCCATATACGTTTTTGTACGTTTAAGCCAAATAACCCATTACTGTAATATTCCCAAAGCCAGTCAATAGTAAGAAGATCTGTACAGGGAAAATTTTCAATATCTACTAACTGTAGCCAACCTTCATCTTCCCGGAGAGTGACTTGCAGTAGCAACTCCCAGGTAAGTTCGTCTGCTTTTCGCCATTTTCCAGCAGCCAAAAGATTTATCAGTGGGTTATAGTCTATCCCTACTTCTGACATTGGTGCTTCTGGAGTTGCCATGGCATTTAGATTTTCTTCAATACGATATAGAGTATCTGTCAATATTTCTGGGTTAAGCTGTTCGAGGCGATAAAGTACCCACTCTAGCTGAGAATGAAGCTGAAAGCGTTCCATTGCTCCCTGATCTAACTGAGCTTGTAGTCGATCTAGTTGTCTTTTGAGGTCTCCATTATTTTGGTCGTGATTTACCTTATCTACTTCTGCAAAAGGTAAATTTATGGTGTTATTATCACCATTTTGATTTTTCTGCTTTTGTACAATTTGCCACATTTGTCTAGCCCAATTCAATTTTGCTTCTTCTTTTTGCTTGTATATTTCTGCCGTAGAAGGGAAAGTGGCATCTGATGTTAAATCCCAATTACAGACAGAACAAAATTCTGGGGATGTGTCAATGTATTCTGTGCCACAGACAGGACATAGTACCATAGTAAAGTCAAAAGTCAAAAGTTAGAAGTCAAAAGTTAGAAGTGATATTTTATATCAAATCCATTCCCATTCACTAAAGTCAAAAGTCAAAAGTTAGAATTGATAGTGATATTTTATATCAAATCCATCACCCCATCCCCCTATCCCCCCATCACCCCATCTCCTTCAAACTACATTTGAGGCTTTTGTTCTGGAGATGTCTCAGGGGGTTTATACCGAGCCAAGTTATTATTGTAAGTTCCTACAAGTTTAGGCATGAGTCGCTCAACTTCTGTAGGTGTTTCTCCAAATGAGGGCCAAACCATATATAACTTTCTAAAAGCTTCTTCAATTCTCCCTTGTTCAATATCTTGCAGAGCATCTTTTTCTCGAATCAATTCTATAGCTACACGGTCTTGATAAGTGGGGCCAAAATGTTTAGCTCCTACCATCGGAGCATAAAGGTCCCAAGATGTACTTAGAAACTGATATCTACCTGCTGCATCAGAACAAAGTTTTTCGTTATTCCGATCAATGCCACATTTCATCTCTCTAGGGTGGTCCTCAAAGCTAGAGAAATGGTCGTTTGTGTATTGGCGATAATAACCTTTAGGACCTGTGGTGCCTTCTGTTACAGCAATTGTATCCAGAAAAGCTCGTATCCTGGGTACATTGATTGGATAGGCCCAATTCTTAGTTGGCTCAATCTCGGGCATAATAGCTACTGTTTCTGGCCATTTTTCATCGGCAGCATTTGCGCCCCCACCCATTTCTCGAAATAGTTTTAAAGTTGCTAGAAGTAACACAAAAATAATTAAGAAGGTAGAAGCTAACTGGATCTTCAATAGTTTGCGCAATTTTAAGGTCTTTTCCTGTATTTTTCGAGTAGTAGGATGATTTTTTGTTTTGTATGTAGAGGGAGCTGATTTGTTGAAGTTTTCAATATTAGGAGATAAGATCTGTTTTTGAGTATTAGGTTTTTGAGTATTAGGAAGTATGCCAGTTTGCCGACCAAATTTTAGCAGAGAATTAATAGTTTCTAATCGTTTATTTTGAGAATATTCTCGATTATTAGAGGAAATACCCTGAACATTTGCAAAGGCTAAAACATCTGCTTGAGTTACTTTTTTTAGTGGCTTTTTGACAAATTTCAGGAACATTTGAGCTAGATATAAATGAGATTGTTGATTTACAGGAGGAATTTGTTGTAACCAGATATTTATTAATTGAATGTCTGAAATTGTTTGAGGTTGATTTCTTTTTTGTACTTGTTGTTTGTACATGGCGCACCATCTGAATCTTTTAGAATTAAGGTATCAAACTAATTAGGCTAAATACAGAAATACAGGGTTTCTCAATAAGCATAAACTATAGTTGTATTTTTCCTCCCTATTGCTTGTTGAAAAATGTACTTTACCGAATAATTAAGGTTTAAAGCTTCTACTTTAAAAGAGAAACAGCGGTCGTTAGCCCTGCTTCCCAAAGAGTGGGATTGCGTTAGCGGAGCTGCTCTGATAAGAGCGGGTTTCCTCGCTATATCCAATCGACCAAGAGAAGAAAAATTTTTCCTGTAAGTCATTCCTCTTCTCTTCAATAAGAGGTAATTATTAATTATTAATTGTTAATTATTAATTGTTTTTCTTATGCTTAAGACAACTTCATCCAACCTATTCCTTGATAACCAAAATCAAACAATTCGGGATGTAAAATTTCCGCTAAAATTTCTAAAGAATCCACTAATCTCGGCCCTGGACGGTTAAAATAAGAATTGCCGTCCGTAATGTAAACTTTGCCCGATTTAACTACAGGTAAATCTTGCCATTCTGGACGATTAATTAACTCCATAGTATCTTGGCGAGTACGTTCTAAATCAAAACCGCAAGGCATAAAAATTATCATATCTGGATTAGCAATTAATAAGTCTTCCCATTTTAACCATGGAGAATGTTTTCCCACTACTCCAAACAATGAATTTCCCCCAGCAAACTGAACTAATTCTGGTATCCAATTTCCTGCTGCCATTAGCGGATCGCTCCACTCAATACAAGCTACTTTCGGAATATCACTAACTGGTAAATTTTGAGTTTTTTCAACACAAGCTTTAACCCTATATTTTAACTGAGAAATTACTTCATTTCCATCTACTCCTAAACTCATTGCTACTTTTTCCATATCTGCCCAAACTTCTGCCAATAAATTAGGCTGTAATGAAATAATTTGAGGATGACTTTTAGTTAAATTTGCTACAGCAGCTTCTACTTCTGCTAGACTAACGGCACAAACATCACATTGAGCTTGAGTAATAATATAAGTGGGTTTTAATTTCTCTAGAGTTTCTATTTCTACACGGTAGACACTCAAGGCAGATTGTAATAATTCTGTAGCTCGATTATGAATTTCACTACTACTTCCATCAGGATTAAATTTAGGCTGAGTACAAACAGGCAAGTTTTTAACTTCTGGAGGATAGTCACATTCGTGACTTCTACCCACTATAGCATCCATTAATCCCAATGTGGCAACAATTTCTGTGGCACTAGGAATTAGAGAAACTATTTTTAGTTGACTATCGATCATTTTTCCTCTTGAGTATATAGCGATCGCTTTTACTTACTTAATAAAAAATTAAGCTTCATTATAATTGATTAGTATTTTGGAATAATAGTATTTAGAACAAACCTAAACTATTTAGCTGTAGATGCCCATAAGAGATGCCAAGCAAATGCTAGAAGATTATACTAATGGTAATAGAAACTTTATTGCTGTAGAGCTGCCGGAAGTTGACCTTAGTAGTATTAATCTGAGTGGTGCTGATTTTAGTAATTCTGATTTTAGTGATGCTGACTTGACGAATGCTAACCTCAGTGGAGTCAATCTTAGTCATGCTAATTTGAGTGGTACAAATTTAGTAGGAGCAAATTTAAGTGAAGCTAACTTAACAGGTGCTAAACTATGTGAAGCTAATCTGAGTCATGCTAACCTAAGTTGTGCGAATCTCTCAAAAATTGATGCAAATCGTGCTTTTTTATTTTGCGCTAATCTTTCTCAAGCTAATCTAGATAATGCTTTTCTCTTTAATGCTAGTCTTAGTTATGCTTGTCTGATTCATGCGAAGATGAAAGATATCAGTTTGATTGGTGCTAATTTAGTGGGTGCAGATTTGAGTAAAGCTGATTTAACTGGTTCATATTTAATTGTTGCAGACTTGAGTAGTGCTAATCTGACTAAGGCTAATTTCAGTAAAGTAGACCTCAACAGTTCTAATTTATCCGGTGCTAATTTGACTAAAGCTAATTTTAATGGTGCTGATTTAAGTTGGGTAAATTTACTGGATACGAATTTGAGCCAGGTTAATTTAAACCGTTCTAAGTTAGCTGATGCTATTTTACCTGATGGTTTAAATTTTCAAGACTCTGGGTTATTCAAAAATATGAGATTGAGTTTAGTTAGTAAAGCATAATTCCAGGTTTAAGGTCAATTTAAGACTAGACTCAGTAAATCTTCTTTTCTTCTATTTCAAAAGTTACGGTAAATTAGTACAACTTAGGAGGTATAGCGTTATGCGCAAGTTATGCATAGAGTGCGTAATTCTGAGGTTTCCTCAGAATGTAAGACGCACATCTGACAGTCAAAAGCTAAAAGTAATATCTGACTGAGTTTAAGCACTTATAAATGTCCGCGCTCTATTTGCGTAGTGCTATATTACTTCATTGTTATCTTTAGAATTCAAATATTTATCTGGCTTCAGCATTGAAATATCCTGCCATTAAAACGAAAGTTATTTGACTTAAAAATAACTGAAGTTTTGTTGGTATACAGTTTTAAGCGATCGCTAATGTAGAGCTTCCAATAATGAATTAGATGACAGTAAAGATTACTTTTAAACTATATAGCAGTCGAAGGAAAGGGCGCGGAAGATAAAGAGCTTAAAACTCAGACAAGGCCAAATTTTTCCTTTTTCCTTCTACTATAGGACCCATTTGTTATATTTGCACGCGATATGTGCTTTTGGTTACTGGAGTAAGAAGTCAGGAAATTCAGGAATGAGGATAGGGGAAAAAGGTTGAAATTTTCTCCCATCTTCCCTATTCCGTATCTCTATATAGGGCTTGTTGAGCAACCATAAAAGTATTGACATATAAAGGTTTCAGACTGATTTTTTTGAAAAAAAGTGCCAGCTTTTCGCTCAAGAAAGCTCAAAAACTAGCGTTTTGTGCAGACAAGGGCAAAAAATTAAGGGACAATTATTCCAACTACATCCTCTGTAATTCCCATTCCTCCTAACTTCCCTTCCTGGGAGAGGTTGACTCCTGAGTTCCCCTCCTGGGAGGGGTTAGGGGTGGGTTTACTCCTACCCTCACCCAGATGCTACCGGACATTACATAAATCATGAAGTACTTAAGCTAAGTTTTTTAACAATAAATTTTAAGTAGTTATAACTAGCTATGATAGTGTTTGGATAATTATTTAATTAGTGACAATAATCTCATGAGTAATATTTATGTGTTCCACGAAGGCAGAGGAGACAATGGGTGGCTTTGGTCTAATACCTTTGATGGTTCTGAATGGGTTGGCGATCGAAAAGTACCCAATACAGGTATTACTGCGGGTCCATCAGCAGTAGTATACAATGACCAAATTTATGTGTTTCATCAAGGCCGGGAAGATAGTGGCTGGCTTTGGTACAATGTTTTTGATGGTTCTGAATGGGTTGGCGATCAAAAAGTACCCAATACAGGCATCAGCGAGGGTCCATCAGCAGTAGTATACAATGACCAAATCTATGTGTTTCACCAAGGTCGGGGAGATAGTGGCTGGCTTTGGTACAATGTTTTTGATGGTTCTGAATGGGCAGGTGATACTGAGGTCAAGAGAACAGGAATTACTGCCGATCCATCAGCAGTAGTATACAATGACCAAATCTATGTGTTTCATCAAGGCCGGGGAGATAGTGGCTGGCTTTGGTACAATGTTTTTAATGGTTCTGAATGGGCAGGTGACACCGAGGTCAAGAGAACAGGAATTACTGCAGGTCCATCAGCAGTAGTATACAATGACCAAATCTATGTGTTTCATCAAGGCCGGGGAGACAGTGGCTGGCTTTGGTACAATGTTTTTGATGGCTCTGAATGGGCAGGTGACACTGAGGTCAAGAAAACAGGAATTACTTCGAGTCCATCAGCAGTAGTATACAATGACCAAATCTATGTGTTTCACCAAGGCCGTGGAGATAGTGGTTGGCTTTGGTACAATGTTTTTGATGGTGCTGAATGGTTAGGCGATACTGAGGTGCGAGGAACAGGTCTCACTGACGATCCAGATGCAGTTGTAATGTAGAAGAAAGGCAGAAGGCAGAAGGTCATTTCAGTTATCAGTTATCAGTTATCAGTACTTCCGACTAAAGCCGGAGGCTTGAAAATACTGAATTGATTTTTTTTCATCCCCTTAAAAGGGAAGATTTTGAACCTCATTTTTCGGTAAGAAAAGCTAAGAAGAGATAAAGTTTTGGTGTTGGTGAATTTAGCTGTGATTTTCGTGCTTAGGGAATAGGTATTAAGGTAAGGACATTCCATGGAACGTCCCTACTTGATTACCATTAGCCCAAATATCTTAATTCTTATGTTGATTCACCAATTCCAGTTTTTTGATAACTGATTATCCGGAAATGACATAACATTCTTTTTTCAAATTGGTATTAGGTTTAGCGATCGCTCAAACAATTACTCAAAAGCATGGCGGTTTAATTAGGGTTTGCTGATTAAATATCGCGCGCATTGACTGATATTGGTTGTAGCATTTTTTGGTCTAAAACAAAAAGACTTTTGAGCGCAAACCCTAAGTAAAGGGTACAGACAATTCAAAAATTTAAAATCAGACAACGTAATATTTTTCCTTCTTCTCTCTTCCCTCTTCCTTCCTCCGGTGAATCAAAGTTTTTCAAAAGGAATCAATAATAAACTTCCCTCCATGAGAAGCTTTTTGGAATTATTGTTACTAAACCGCCAATATTGCTGATAATTGTTCAAAAAATTTTGCCCTAAAATTCCATCAACTTCTAATAATTTCAATACAGGGGAAGATAAAATCACTGTTTCTAAATTTGTGAGTTGATAATTTCCCATTTTTACTTTAGCTAAAGAGGCATATTCTGCCATTTCTATGCCACAAAAACCTTGCACTCGAATTTCTTGTCTCTCAGCAGCAGAAATATTTAACTGATTAGCTAATTTTTGAGAAATAAAAATACTTTCTGCTCCCGTATCTAACATAAAAATAAATGGACCTTTGCCATTAATTTCTACCTCAGCTAACATCACACCTAATTTAGTTTTAAGTGGAATGGCATCATCAATATTTGCGCTAGGTATTGGAGTAGGAGGCAATAATTTTAATTCTTGAGTTTGAGGATAAATTTCTACATCAAAATTACTCAAAATATCCATTCCTAAAACACCCGATAATCCTTCTGGCATGATAGTAGTAGTAAATTCTAAAGCTGTTAATCCTTCTACTTTGACATTATCAATTTTTAACACAGGTAAACGATGTAAATTAGCTTTCATTTCTGGGCATTCATCTCCTGCTACTGCATAGGTTAAAAGCTCTTGCGGTACTGGTTTTCCTATTAATGCTAATTCTTTGACAGTTTCTGTGGCAATAATAGAAGTAGAAGCACCAGTATCTAATAGGAAATTAACCGATTTTTTTCCTAGAGTAGCTGTTAAAGTAAAGGCTTTTCCTCCTCCTAAAAATTGCAAAGGGATAGTTGCTTTACCTGTGACTTTTGGGTCCGGTAAGTTTAGACCTTCTAATTCTACAATAGCTCCAATTTTTCTGTATTTATGAATAGTATTTTCTACAATTTCAGGACTTACATAAAGTTCTTTATTGTCTCCTATATTTTGTTTAGGTGTGTTGCCATGCACCCTACTATATTTATGACTGGCTATAGCTAAATTTTGTGAAAAAATAATAGGTTTTGATATAACTAAATGATGGAGGAAAATTGGGCAACTAATAGAGCTGAAAATAATAGTTATAATACTCCAAAATTTGTTCATAGTTGTTAATTAGTATGCCGATATTCTTTTTCGGAGATGTTTATTATAGCAATTCCAATAATGGTGAGGTACAAAATTATTTTGTTTTAGGGAATAGGGAAAATAAATTAAGATAGGTGTACCTCATTTATATCTAAACCTTAAAAAAGAGTCATTTCAGAATTGTGCTTAATTCTACTTCCATTTTCTTGATTAGTTACTTTGAAGCTGAAACAAATAATTAACTATAAAGTTATTTATAAGCCATTTATCTTCATTTTTTATAAGCTCAACTTGAATCTGAGCTAATCCTTTTTCAAAGGCTGCTTCAGCAAGATAATAATTTCCTTCGACATGGCTTATACCTTTATACTCTCTAAGTTTACCCAGGTTATATAAATGATTCTGAAAACTTTTTTCTGGCTCCCCTATTTCTAGGGAGTTAAGAAAGTGTTGTGTGGCGTTTATTCTCAAATATTGAGGGTTCCAGTAATATAGAATTTTTGGAATTGAATTATTAAAATAGTTTATTCCATCTTTCATATTAGCAAATTGTTTTTTGAAGAAATTTCCTAAAATTGGAAAATCAGAAAAAGCATCAAAAGGATCAAAATTTTCAATATCTGAGGTTATTATCTCACCATTATTCTGACTCTGATTAGATTTCCCGTCAAATTTCCTCAATAAACGTTGTGCCCATACATAGGAAAGCAAAAAAAATACTGCTAGGAGAAATACCAGACCTAGAAAAAAAATACCAAAGAGCATCAGAAGTATCGTAAGTAGAGTCATAATTAAGTTCCCTTAAAACTAATGAATAAATTCTAGCTTGAATCTTTTTGTTCATCTATAAGCTACTTATTTCTTGGGTATATCTCAGTTATGCAATGATTAAAAATACTGATATAGCAATCCTAATAGGTTTTCATTAATGGATAATGGATAATGGATAATTGATAATTACCTCTGGTTAAAACCGCTCTTGATTGAATATAAGGAAATATTATTTCTTTTTTTCCCCTTAAAAGGGGAGGCTTTAAACCAGAATTATTTAATTATCAATTATTAATTAATAATGATTCGGTAAGATTTTATCGTAGGGGTTTGGTCTCCAAACCCAAGCGTCAAGGGATTTAGAGAGCAAACCCCTACAATTTTTTCTCACGAATGATTTCATATTGCTATATAATCAGTCAGCAAAAGCATTATTGAGGTAAGCACATCAAAACATCCATATTTTTCCTGTCAAAACAATATTTCGGGAAATTTAGAAGTTGTTTGAGAAGTATTGCATAGATCTGATTAGCTAGAGTTAAATTTTGCGAAAAAATAATAGGTTTTGATATCAGTAAATTATGGAGAAAGATTGGGCAACTAATAGAGCTGAAAATAAGAGCTATAATACTCAAAAATTTGTTCATAGTTGTTAATTATTATGCCGATATTCTGTTTAGGAGATGTATAATAAACATCTCCAATAATGGTGAGGTACAAAATTCGTTTGTTTTAGGGAATAGGGAATAGGGTACAGGGAAAAGAAATCAAGATAGGTGTACCTCATTAGCCTGAAAAACGCTATGTACATCTCCAATAATAAAAAATAAAATCAATTATTTTCCTGTAGTGGACTGTTGCACTATTTAGGGCTTGCTGAATAAATCTAAAAGCATTGACATATAAAGGATTTAAAATTTTTTTGCTCGAAAAAAATGTCTGGTTTTCAGTCTAAAACGCTCAAAAAGTTAGTATTTTAGGTGCATAGTTGGGCAGAATAATCTTGGGACAAAACTTAGCTCCTACCTCCTCGTTCATTCCCATTTATCCTGTCTCCTGTCTCCTGTTTCCTATCTCCTAACCCTACGAAAAAAGACTTTTTCAACAAACCCTATTTAAGGTGTGTCATTCCACTACAAACTACTCAACGGTGCGTTACGGCGCAACGTAATACTTGACAGTTCAACCCTAATTTGTAGTAAGCGCCTAACGCACCCTACTGGACTGTTTCATCTTAAATGTTGCATTAGAAAATGGGGTGATGGGGGGATGGGGTGATGGGGGGATGGGGTGACGAAAAAAGCTAATGCACTATTTTAGGTGAAACAATCCACTACTAGCTCCAAAACTTGTTCATAGTTGTTAATTATTATGCCGATATTCTGTTTAGCAGATGTTGATTATATATCTCCAATCATAAAAGATAAAGTCAATTATTTTCCTAGCCCCCGCGCATCCCCCAATTTTGGGGGACTTTGAGAAGCAAATTGACTCTTGTTCCCTCCAAAGTTGGGGGGCTAGGGGGGCAAATAACTTCCGCGTAGCGGCACTATTCCTACAAATTTCATCAATTCTAACAAATGATTTATATTAACAAAAATATCTTCTAGACGATGGTTTGATGAAAGAAGTTCATGGAAGGAAAAACCGAGGGGATTTTCTCCTAATAGATAGTAATATTCTCAACCGACTAAGTTAGAAATTAACCAATAACAAGAATATATATAGTTAGGGGAAAATATTTCGATTACTTTGGTTCCGGGATGACAAAATACTAAGTTCGTTAAACCACCACCATGAGGAGAAATTACTACCTTGGCATTAGCTAATAATGATGCTTGTGCTGTGACAGACATTGACTCTAATGTCACGCTTTGAAACCCAAATTTGGTCAAAAATTTAATAATTTCATCTTCGTTAATAATTCGGCGATTATTTGCTTGTTTACGACTGATATATATCCTGTCTATTGTTTCAGTATTTCCTGAAGGTGGCAAAAATTCTTTTCTGAGAAAATCACAAGCCCATTTTGGCATCCAAGCAACAGAAGCAGGAAAGGAAGGAACGATTAATTTTGTGGCTTGAATATGTTGATGTTTTTGAGTATCGATGATTTTTGCCTCAGGAATATCTAGAATTTTTAAGGTTTCTTGCTGGAATGGAAGCTGATAGTTAATTAAAAATTTATCTATGTCGTTAAAATTTATTCCACTCTGATGCAATAATTTAATTATTGGCAAAATATCAAACATCCAGTGAAAGTAGTTATTATTAAATATTCCGGATAAAACTGCTACTGTGCCTTCAATATTCTGAATCTGAGGTAAAATTTGCAAGGAAAAAATAGAATGTTTACTGGGATGATTTTCTGGGGAGTCTGGGCTGAGAATAGGAAATTTTGGCGAGACATCTCCTAATATTTTACTTTCTTGGTTTTCTGGATTTTCTGATGTAATAATGGCGGTTTGAAAATTCGTTTCATCTATCCAAAACCTGCCCTCTGGAATAATTGCTACAAATGTTGCAGGTAATTTGATTTGATTGCCAAATCTAAAACTAAAATGTACTGAGTTATCTGGTGTAATGGGCGGTTTCAGTTGTAGGAAATTTTCAGGATAAATATTGATATAGTTACTTGTTTCTAAACCTTGAGTAACTGCCCATTCCCAAGTTGATTCATAAAATCCTGTGGGTGGTTTTACTTGAGAAATATTTTGCTGATGATTAGTTATTGGTGGTTGTTTTTGATTGAGAATACTATCAATTTTTACTCCTATTTCTGGTTTAACTTCCCTAGCTTTTTGCAGACATAAATAACCTATATCTAATATTTGGTCTTTCACTACTAATTGAAAATTTTTGCTAGCAACTAAAATTTCACCTAACTCCAAATAAATTTCAGCATCCTGGTGATTTCGTAAGGCTGTGAATAAGTTGGCATGAGAGGTAACTTTTCCATCGAAATTTAGATACGCTTGAATAAAATTTGGTTGTGTTTCAACAGCCATTTTTAATCGAGCGATCGCTTCTTCCAGCTTCCCCTGTTTTAACAGAATAATTCCCCAATTTCCCCAAGCAGGCGTATAATTTTGTTGAATTTTTAGAGATGACTGACAACAAGCTTTTGCTTCCTCCAAATAATTCATTGCAGAAAAACACAACCCCAAGTTTTCATAAATTTCGAGACTTTTGGGCTGAATTTCCAGCATCTTTAAATAATAAGAGATAGCTTGATGAAATTCTCTGAGTCTCTGAAATAAACTTGCCAAACTTTGATAAGCAGCTAAAAAATCTGGCTGGAGTTCAACTGCTTTTTGCCAACATTCTATTGCCTCCTCTTCTCTGCCTTGATAACCAATAGCATTGCCCAAATTATAATAAGTTTCTGCTTCAGTATTATTGACTTCAAGAACTTGCCAATAAATTTTTTCTGCCAGTTGTAACTTTCCCGAATTAAGGTATTGAATTGCTGTAGTTTCTAATATTTCAATTAACTCCGTGATCCAGACATCAAATTCATCTGGAGTTGCCTCTGTCATTGCCGACAACCAAACAGCTTGAGCAGCAACTTCTTCTCCTTGCAAAAGTAAAGCTAATCCCAAGTACCAATAATTTGACTTAATATTTGGATTAATCTGAATGCAAGTTTCATATAAATTTATTGCCTGACGATAGTCACCTTTTGCTAAATATTCAAATGCTTGTTTTTGGGAATTGTTAATATTCATAGCTAGGGAATAGGGAATAGGGAATAGGGAACAGGGAATAGGCAACAGGGAATAGGGAACAGGCAACAGGCAACAGGCAACAGGGAATAGAAGACAGGGAACAGGCAACAGGGAACAGGCAACAGGGGATAGAAGACAAATAAAGATAGATCTAGGTGTACCGATACTATTAGACATCTCCAATAATAAAAAATAAAATCAATTATCCCAAAGAAATTATCAATTCTTCCCCTCCACCGGAGGCAGGGCTGTTTAAAAGTATTGTAGATTAAAGATGAGCGGGAGAACGGGAGATGAGGGCATTGTGGAACAGTGAAATTTGCCAAAATTTGCCGATTTTGAGCGCCAATAAGCATCCCTTTTGCTCTGACTAAAATGGTGAAAAGTCAACCTTTAATCATAAATTAAAAGCCCTCATCCCCGTGTCTCCGTGTCCCCGTGTCCCCGTGTCTCCTATGGGAGGAGGCGCAGTTGCTTTTCCAGCTTTAACAAAGTGGCTTCATGTCTCTCCCCCCGATGCCAAACTCTTTTCTTTAGCTATTCAAAGTATTGGCATGAGTGCCGCCTCTTTTACGATTGTGGCTATGAAAACTCTAGTAGAATGGAAGTTAATTCGTTGGGTGAGTTTAGGAGGAATTCCTGGTATTTTTATGGGAACAGCTTTTCTAGCTCCTCTACTTCCTCCCGAAGTCATAAGAATTTCATTTACAATGATGGTGAGCAGTTTTGCTATCATTTTAATTCACTTAAATTTAACTAATAATGAACGTAAATTTACGATTGAACACTGGGGTAAACGAGAAAAAATTTTATCTCTAATCGTCGGATTAATGGGTGGTATGATTAGCGGTTTAGTCGGAAGTGGAATGGATGTTTTTGCCTACTCTGTAATGGTGTTACTGTTTGGCTTGTGTGAGAAAGTTAGCACTCCAACTTCAGTGATTTTGATGGCAATTAATGCCGTTACAGGCTTTTTAATTCATAACTTTATCCTGGGAGATTTTGTTACTCCTGTCAGTAATTATTGGTTAGCGGCAGTTCCGGTTGTGGTAGTGGGTGCGCCAACCGGAGCAATTCTTTGTAGTCTGATGGAACGCCAAATGGTGGTTTGGATTTTGATTAGTTTAATTGGAATTGAATTGCTGAGTTCTTTACTGTTGATTCCGCTCACGACATCCGTAGTTTCGGCTGGATTGTTTGCCCTGATTTTATTTACTTCATTTTATTATCTGATGTATCGCACAAAACTGAGACACTCTTCTGAAGGGATGACAAGCGCTTCAAAACTATTGTGATATCATGTCCGGTAGCATCGGTATTGTAAGCGCGAAAGTAAGGAAGAAGGAATAAGGAAGAAGGAAGAGGGAAGAAGGCTTAAAAGCTTGAAAAAACTTAAACTTCCTGTAGATATTCACCCTTGGTTTTACACAAACAATACTAGCGGACATGATATGAGATAAAGAATTAAATGATATTCACTCTGTTAAAATTTGACGTTTTTTGTGCAACTGGGATAATTAGGGTTTGCGCTCAAAAGTCTTTTTGCTGAGGTAGGGAATAGGGAATAGGGAATAGTTAAGAGTCAGGAGTTAGGGGAGTTATAGAGAAGTTGGTCGTTTATAGTAGCAAGAGTGATTTTTCTGCCCCCCTCACCCCAAAATCCGCTCCTTTTTGAGCTTTTTGAACTAAAACAGGCGCACCCCCTCAATACTCAAAAAAGCTAAAAGCTTTATCTGTCAATGCTTTGATATTTAATCAGCAAGCCCTAATTAGGGTTTGCGCTCAAAAGTCTTTTTTAAGGAGTAGGGGACCCACCCCTCGCCCCTCCCCCTCCGGTGGAGGGGAAAAGGGGAGTAGAGGAGAAAGACGTTTAGGTTTAATCAGCAAGCCCTAATTAGCAATTAAAAAAAATTATCCTCTCCTCATTAGACATATCCAAAAATAAAAAATAAAATCAATTCTTATCCATACATCATCAATTATTCCTCCCTGTTCCCTGTTCCCTGTTCCCTGTTCCCTGTTCCCTCTTTTCTGGAGATGTCTATTAATTATTGTGCAAATAAATTATTAGCTTGTTCTTGAACTTTATCTTCAAATTCAGGTTGAGTAATGACACCATTTTGTAAATCTTCAAAAAGAGTTAATAAAATTTGGTCTTGCTCCTGTAATTTGAGTTGAAATTTAGCCTCAAGATCGGCTTCAGTAATTGCACCTTCTTTCAAGTCTTGACTAATATCTCTCAGAAAAGACCTTTGTTTTTTCTTCAGGGAACGAAACACCCAAGGTGGAATAAATTCTGACTGAGATTCTTGCCATATTCCACGTTTATTTATCTGAGCATCCGCTTCTGCTAATAACAACATTATTGCAGTATCTCTTGGACATTCACTAATATAATCATAATAAATTCTAGCCAAGCCTTCTTGCACTAAAATATGCTGTACAAAAGTACCATCTAATAAATAAACTTCACCAAAACAACGTGGCGATCGCCCTGGTCGTTTTTCTTCTCCAGTAACTTTAACTTTGACTTTATTTCCACTTTTTTCAACTAATTCTCGGAGTCGCTCTTTACCTTTTTCTCCCCACTGAAATTGACTACGATATATTGGATTTTCATTTTTACTATTCATTTTTTCCACCTGTGAATCTCCCCATCCTTTAGGAGTTTCTGGAGCATCAATATAAAGAAAACGCACAGTCATGTCCTGGTTCTCTTCATCAGAAATAACATCAAAAGTATCGGCATCTGATACTTTTGTGACAGTGTAGGTTTTTAGGGTCTCAAAATATGACGGACTAGGTAGTTTGACTTCACCCAGGTGAGTTAAGATATTGTTGATTATTTCTTTCATCAATAATTAAAAATTGCTAGCTGTCTATTAATAATACCATTTCTCAAAAACTTTTCTACATTTTGTTGAGCAGGGGAGTGGGTAGGGACGTTGCATGCAACGTCCGTACAGGGAGAAGTAAAAAGTAAGAATAATTAACATTAACTGGGCTATTTTTAGCAAAAAAGTGATTTCACCTGTTTTGATTAATTAATAACTGAAGTCTTACCTAAGTATAGCGTTACTTTTAGGAATTGGTATAATACTAGAAAAAATAGAGAAGTTATGTAATTGGCATTGAATCGATATTTCGGATATAGAAATGTATGGCAAACAAGGGTCTAAATAATTAATAATTAATAATTAATAATTAATAATTAGGGTTTGCTGATTAAATCTCAAATAATTACCAGATAAAGGTTTTATATCAAATCCGCTTAATTCGGTATAAAAAAATTTTCATCTTCACCTAAAGAGCAAATCTTTCTAAATTCTCTTTTCTCCTGATATCAAATCCGTTTAATTCGGTATAAAAAAATATTCCATCTTCACCCAGAGCGGAAAGAATTCTGACTTCTCTTCCCTTCTAAATTCTGAATTCTGGATTGCAGAATTGCTGAATTCTGATTCACTATCTTATTACACCGATGCTACCGGATTTGATATTAGCATTTTTAGGTATTGAAAAAGTACATGGTTTTCAGCTCTTCATGGTCAAAAAGTTAGCATTTTTAGCGCATAGTTGGGCCAAAAAATTCTCCCCTACTCCCCCGCTCCCCTACTCCTTAAAAAGACTTTTTCAGCAAGCCCTAATTAGGGTTTGCTGATTAAATCTAAAAGTATTGACTGATATTGGTAAGTGCCTTTTTCAGTTCTGAAAAAGTACCTAGTTTTTGGCTATTGTTATCTCAAAATGGTAAAGTTTTGACCCTGACAATGCTGAAAATTTGACCGTAGATGCACCCAGGTTTTTGGCTCTTTTGAGTCAATCCTCTTCTTTTCAAGGAGAGGTAATAATTAATAATTAATAATTAATAATTAATAATTAATAATTAATTGTTGAAGATTCCTAATATAATTTTACCACAGGTAAACCTGTTTTGGGAATACTGGTCAGAAAACCCTGTCTTACAGAGTCTAATTTATAAGAGCAAATTAAACTCAATATACTCAGTAAAACTGGTAACAAAATAATTTTTACTGACAGATTAATTGCGATTAAAAATAAAGCTAAAATTGCTAAAACTGCTGTAAGATTTTGACAAAAATCTTTGATTTTGTCTATCAAAATTAGAGATTGCCGACAACTAGGGCAATACTTCGTATGTCTGTGCCAGCGGTCGTATAATTGTTCATCATTTAATTCTAGAAAAGGTGTTTCTGTCATTCCTTGCCATTCAGGTTTTCCCCCCGCAAATTCATCTAACCATTTGCGAAAAGTAACTATACCAACATCAGCTAATGAAGGCATGAAATATGATTTTTGCCAAGTTTTATTCTCTGTTGATTCGTTAATAGTTTGGGAGTGCATTATTGATAAATCTTGGTTACTTAACTTATAGCTAGATGAATGTTTTAATCCTGTTTGTAAATACTTTGGTAGGAGTTCAAACCACAAGTTACGTTTTTGGGGAGCAGCATCAAAAATAAACCTAGCAATCTGTTTACAATAACCTGGTTTTGTTGGTACAAAATATAATAGAAATAAAGCAGATTTACCATTAGAAAATTCATATATTGTTGTATTATAACAGGGCGGAATGAATTTACGCGTAGCATCCATATCTTTGTTAAAAACATTATAACCAGAATGTTTTAAGGTAAAACCATCTTCAGCAGAAATTTCTCCGAATACTCTAAAACGTTGGATAGGAATAGCTCTTTCTGGAGAAAAACCTGCAATTCCTTCATGCAAAAATTGGGCGTGAGAAGGGTCAAAACTACTTTCAACAGAGACAGTATAACTAACAGGAACTTCTGACATAAACCAATCTATTGAAGAGCTATCAACTTTATCTTCTGGCATCACAGCAGGCTGTTTTAAAGTAGAATCTTCAACAGCAGTAGAACTATTATCTGGCCATACCCAAAGTAATCCCTGTAACACTTGAGTAGGATATATAGTTACTTGCGATCGCTCACTATTACAAGCTGTTTCTAGAGCTTTTTCTTCACTCAGCATTGGAATATTTGTACATTTACCTGCTCCATCAAAACACCAACCATGATGCCGACACATTAGGTCTCCATTCTTATCAATACTTCCTAAAGATAACTGCGCTAATTTATGGGGGCAAGTATCATCCATTGCTATCCATTTTTCCTGTTTATCCTGCCAAATTACTAACCTTTTAGCAAGTAAAGTTATTGGAGTTGGATGAGAGGAGTCTAGATAATCTATGGGAGTTACTGGGTACCATTGTTTAGTCCAAGAAAATTTAGTCATAATAAAATTAATTAATGTATTATATCAAATCCGGTTAAACAGTTATAGAATGGTTAAGTCTTTAGAATTCTGAATTCTGAATTCTGAATTCTGAATTCAGGAGAAGAAAGATAAGACAAGATGAGCGTAGTTATGGCAATTGGATAATTTTTTTATGTCCAATTAAGCGGATTTGATATCATATCAGTTTGATAAATCTTTGCTACAAATATTTAGGTTACTGCTTAGGAGTCAACCCACCCCTCGCCCCTCCCCCTCCCAACCCACCCCTAACCCCTCCCCTCCTGGGAGGGGAAGACAGGAGTCAGGTAGGGGAGCCGTCGGATTGGCGACGTACAGAATGAATAGGATACTATTTATTATGTAGTAATTTATCTTTTTCATCCAATAGATATTTCCTACTAATTATTTTAATACTGCTTATTATTTGTAACATTCTTTTTTCACGCTTGGTATTAACTAGCTATTAGCTTTTGGATAATTGATAATTGATAATTAATCCATTTTCAAATAATTATCCATTGTTCATTATCCATTATCAATATAATGATGTAATCAGATTTTACCACTTAATGAAAGTCAAAATATTACTTTTAAATTTTAAATTTTGACTTTTAAATTTTGACTTGATAAAATGACAGTAAAAATATTACTTTTGAATTTTGACTTTTGAATTTTGACTTTTGAATTTTGACTTGATAAAATGACAGTAAAAATATTATTTTTAAATTTTGACTTTTGAATTTTGACTTGATAATTTGGCAGTAAAAATATTATTTTTGAATTTTGACTTGATAAAATGACAGTAAAAATATTACTTTTGAATTTTAACTTGATAAAATGACAGTAAAAATATTACTTTTGACTTTTGACTTTTGAATTTTGACTTGATAAAATGACAGTAAAAATATTATTTTTGAATTTTAACTTGATAAAATGACAGTAAAAATATTATTTTTGACTTTTGACTTTTGAACTTTTACTTGATAATTTGACTTTTGACTTTTGAATTTTAACTTGATAAAATGACAGTAAAAATATTACTTTTGACTTTTGACTTTTGAATTTTGACTTGATAAAATGTTTACCAATTTTTTCATCAAAAAACCAGTATTTGCCTCGGTTTGTTCCCTGCTAATTATCCTGATTGGATTAGTAGGTTACACCCGTCTACCAGTGCAAGAATTTCCGACTATTGAACCTCCAGTGGTTAGCGTGCGAACCACCTACTCAGGAGCTAACCCAGAAGTAGTAGAAACAGAAGTAACAGAAATTCTCGAAGCAGAAATTAACGGTGTCGAAGGAGTAAAAACTTTGACCTCCAGCACCAGGGAAGGTTCAAGTTCCATAAATGTTGAATTTCAACTAGGTCGCGACTTAGAAGCAGCAGCTCAAGACGTTCGTAGTCGAGTTTCCCGTGCTATGAGAAGACTTCCCGATGAAGTTGATGCGCCAGTAGTTTCTAAACGAAGTAGCGATGATGAACGCATTATATGGCTTGCTTTAACTGGGGAAAAATACACCTCCTTAGAGTTAAGCAACTACGCCGATAAATTCATCAAAAATGTCTTAGAAACTGTCAACGGAGTAGGTAGTATTTTTATCGGTGGCGAACGTCGCTACGCTATGCGACTATGGTTAGACCCCCAAAAAATGGCTGCCCGAAATATTACCGCCTTAGATGTAGAAGAAGCACTCAGAGAACAAAACGTAGAAATTCCCAGTGGCAGAATAGAAGGAAAATCGACCGAATACCCCATTCGTACTTTTGGTCGTCTGCAAACTACAGAAGAATATGAAAACCTAATCATTAGACGAAATGATGATAATTCCTTCACCAGACTCAGAGAAATTGGTAGAGCAGAAATTGGAGCAGAAAGCGATCGCACCCTTGCCCGTTATAATGGTAAACCAGCAGTAGGTCTTGGTATCAGTAAACTATCCGGGGCAAATATCATAGAAGTTGCCAACGGCGTTAAAACCAGGATGGAAGAATTATCCAAAGACTTCCCAGAAGGAATGGAATATTACATCAGCGTTGACTACTCAACATTTGTAGAAGCTGCTATCAAAGAAGTTTGGAAAAGCTTATTTTTAGCAATTTGTTTAGTTGTCCTAGTTATCTATGCGTTTCTGAGAGACTGGCGAGCAACTCTCATTCCCACCATCACCATTCCCGTTTCTCTCATTGGTGCCTTTGGGGTAATGTATTTCATGGGATTTTCCATCAATACCCTCACCTTATTTGCCCTCACACTATCAACAGGTTTAGTAGTAGATGACACCATTGTTGTCTTAGAAAATATAGTTAGATATATTCAAGAAGAAGGTAAAACTCCCATGCAAGCAGCCATCTTAGGAGTGAGGGAAGTAGTATTTGCCGTCATTGCCACCACCGTTGTATTAATTGCCGTATTCTTACCAGTCGGATTTTCTGGAGGTTCTTCAGGGCAAATATTTAATGAATTTGCTCTAACTATTGCAGTCTCAGTAGTATTATCCACCTTCGTCGCTTTGACTTTAGCACCAACGTTATCAGGGCGAATATTAAAAAGACATAAACCAAAAGAACATAAAAATTTCCTTTCCCGCGTGGTTGCTATTCCCCTAGATTTATTTGATTATGCTCTAAGTCGCATCTCAGCAATGTACGATCGCTCATTGCGTCTGTTGATGAGAATGAAACCATTAATAATTTTAGGATTTGTCCTATCTTTCTGGGTAATCTTTTGGCTATTTCAACAACTACCCCAAGGATTTTTGCCCACAGAAGACCGGGGACGGGTATTTGTATCTGTGTCTGCACCAGAAGGTGTAAGTCTTCAATATACTGATAACGTCATGCGTCAAGTAGAAAATAAACTCTCTCAAATACCTGAAATGAGAGGTTATTTCAGTATTGTTGGATCTACTCGATCTACCCAAGCTAACCGAGCTTTTGCTTTCACCAATCTCAAACCATGGTCGCAACGCCAGAAACCAGAGGAAGCACAACAAGAAATTGTTAAACGGTTATTTGGAGCATTTGCTCCCATTACTGATGGACGAGTATTTCCCATTAACCCAGGTTCATTGCCTGGTAGAGGCCGCAGTCAACCAGTAGAATTTGTGTTGCAGGGAAATGATTTAGAAGAATTAGCGCGAGTATCTGAAGAATTTACCAGTGAAGCGCAACAGTTACCCCAGTTGAATAATATTGACACAGATTTGAAGATTAATAAACCAGAGATCTCGGTAGAAATTGACCGGGCCCAGGCATCTAATTTAGGGGTGTCGGTGGAGGATATTGCGCGAACATTGCAAATAATGATGGGAGGGGAAGATATTACTAACTTTACCCAAGGAAATCAACGTTATGATGTAATTGTGCGAGCTGAGGAACAGTTTCGTAATAGTTTACAAAATATTGATGATTTGTATGTGCGGACTGAGTCAGGAGTAATGATACCTTTGAGTAATGTGGTGAAGGTAAATACGACAACCACTCCTCCTCAGATTAATCATTTTAATAGATTTCGTTCGGCAACTATTCAAGGAAGTCCTGCTCCAGGGGTGAGTCTGGGTGAGGCGTTACAAGCGTTAGATGATTTGGCAGACCGGATATTACCTGCTAGTATGCGAACTGATTTAAAAGGTGATTCAGCGCAGTTTCGAGATGCTGGTGAAGCGACAGCGTTTATTTTTGGCTTGGCAATGATCTTTATTTTCTTGACTTTGGCAGCTCAATTTGAGAGTTATATTGACCCGGTGGTGATTTTGTTAGCAGTACCGTTATCTTTGTTGGGTGCTTTTGGAGCGTTGTGGTTAGCGCAGTTGGAGATTAATGTTTATAGTCGAATTGGGTTGATTATGTTGATTGGTTTGGCAACGAAAAACTCTATTTTGATTGTGGAGTTTGCTAATCAGTTGTTGGCAGATGGTATGTCTATTACTAAGGCGGCAGTTGAGGCATCCCGTTTGCGATTTCGTCCAATTTTAATGACGGCATTTTCTACCATTTTCGGGGTAATGCCATTAGCTTTTGCTTCTGGTGCAGGTGCTGCCAGTCGGATTTCAATTGGAATGTCGGTTATGGGTGGTATGTTAGTGTCTACAATTTTGAGTTTATATGTGGTGCCGATATTTTATGTAATGGCGAAAGGTTTACAGTCACGTTTATTTCATAAATCTGCTGAAGAGTTGGCAGGGGGTTATGAGATGGATGGTTTTTCTAATGGTAATGGCAATGGCAATAGTAATGGTTATACTAACGGAAATGGTAATGGTAATGGTAATGGTAAGGCAAGTTATGTTAAGGATGGGGTGAAAGAAGTGAAAAAGTAATATAGCAGGTAATATCGTGTCCGGTAGCATCGGAGCGTGTATAAAATCAAGGTGACACTCTTGAGAAAACCTTCTGCCTCCTGCCTCCAGCATAGCTGCCTTCGGACAACCATTGTCTAATTATTCAACCGGACATGATATAACAGGGAACAGTAAGAAAAACATTTCCCTGTCTTACGGTTTATCGTCCGCATAAGTTCTAAACAACTCGTTCTTTAGCTATAGTTGAAATTGGAAGCGATCGCTCTATTTACCGAAAAATTGGGTTTAAAGCCTCCCCTTTGAAGGGGACTTTTTATTTTATTTGTAAGTCAATTGAACATATGCTATAGTATTATTAGTTGCCGGGGGGCACGCCTCCTCCGGAGGAGCTACGAATTGCGGAAACTCGTGCGCGGACGTGGAGGGAAGCGTTAGACTACCGCCAAGGAAGCAGCACCCTGTGTTAGCGACAGCTATGCGAAGCAAAGCGTCAACCCGCCGAGGAGCTATGGCTCAGTAGGAATCC
>NZ_JAAHHG010000440.1 GCF_010692555.1 Okeania sp. SIO3B5
GGGGAGAAGGGATAAGGAGAAAGGAAGTTAAGAGGTTGTCTGAGAAGTCCCATTTGCTAAATCCAAGCCCCCTAAATCCCCCAAAATTGGGGGACTTTTAGAAGCAAATTAACTCTTGTTCCCCCCAAAATTGGGGGGCTAGGGGGGCAAAATTCAGTATCAAAAAACTTTTCAGATATCCTCTAAGATTTTATATTAGTATCTACCAAATTAAATCTTTGTTTGTTTTGTCTATTTGATGCTTAATAGATTGGCGATATAATAGATTTTAAAGCATAGAAAGTGGGAGCATCTTGCTCCCTTTTTAATTATTTTTGTCACGCTATAGCCATGAATTGGTGTTAAATGAAATATCAAATTATGATGCTATATCTCCATTTCCCTAATCAATTAAAAATTTTGTAGCTCTATAAAATCTTACTTTTGACTTTTGACTTTTGAGTTTTGAGTTTTGAGTTTTGTAGCTCTATAAAATCTTACTTTTGACTTTTGAGTTTTGAGTTTTGAGTTTTGTAGCTCTATAAAATCTTACTTTTGACTTTTGACTTTTGAATTTTGAGTTTTGAGTTTTGTAGCTCTATAAAACCTTACTTTTGACTTTTGACTTTTGACTTTTGACTTTTGTAGCTCTATAAAATCTTACTTTTGACTTTTGACTTTTGACTTTTGAGTTTTGAGTTTTGACTTTTGAGTTTTGAGTTTTGACTTTTGAGTTTTGAGTTTTGTAGCTCTATAAAATCTTACTTTTGACTTTTGAGTTTTGAGTTTTGAGTTTTGTAGCTCTATAAAATCTTACTTTTGACTTTTGAGTTTTGACTTTTGAGTTTTGAGTTTTGAGTTTTGTAGCTCTATAAAATCTTACTTTTGACTTTTGAGTTTTGACTTTTGAATTTTGAGTTTTGTAGCTCTATAAAACCTTACTTTTGAATTTTGAGTTTTGACTTTTGAGTTTTGTAGCTCTATAAAATCTTACTTTTGACTTTTGAATTTTGAGTTTTGACTTTTGAGTTTTGTAGCTCTATAAAATCTTACTTTTGACTTTTGACTTTTGACTTTTGAATTATAACTTTTAACTTTTGACTTTTAACTTTTGACTTTTAATTAGTACCTAATTCTCGGATCGATATAAGCATTTAAAATATCAATAAAAATACTAACTACCACAACAATTCCGGCAAAAAATACGACTATTCCCTGTACTGTAGGATAATCTCGCGAACTAATTGCCTCATATAATCTATTCGCTAAACCAGGCCAAGAAAAAGTTACTTCAGTTAATATTGCTCCTCCTAATAAAGCAGCAAAAGTCAATCCTAAAATTGTAATTACTGGAATCATGGCATTTTTGAAAGCATGAGCAAATAATATTCTTAATTCAGGAATACCTCTAGCTCTAGCCGCTTCTACATAATCAGATTTTAATGTTTGTTTGAGATTAATTCTGACTATTCTTTCAAAAATACCACTGAGCAAAATTCCTAATGTTAAACTCGGCAAAGCTAAATAATATATAGATGTGAAAAAATGATTGATATTACCACTAAAAATACTATCAATTGTGTATAAACCTGTAATGCTTGGAGGTGGATTTTCAGTAATAGGAAAACGAGTACCTAAAGGAAACCATTTTAACTGTACTGCAAAAATTAATTGTAAAATCATGCCAGCCCAAAAAGGTGGAACTGCATAAGTAATAATTCCGAATAAACGCCCACCAATATCTAACTTGGTATCAGGGTGAGAAGCTGCAATAGAACCAACAGTAATACCAACAATTAAAGCGATCGCCATACTAAATACTGCTAATTCTACAGTGGCAGGAAAATAATTTTGAATAATTTGCCAGACTGACTCCCCACGAGTAGTCATTGATGTACCAAGGTCAAAACTGAGTAATTTTCCTAGATAATTAACATACTGTTCTAGTAGTGAGCCATCTAAACCAAGTTCTACTCGCAGAGCTTCTTTCGTTGCTGTTGATACTTTTGGTCCAAGAATAGCATCTACGGGGTCTCCCGGTGTTGCTCTTAATAACAAGAAAACTAATGTGCTAATAGTCCATAACATAAGTGGGGCTAATAGCAAACGTATTAATATATAAGAATATAGGGCTTTAGAGCGAGACATTATTTTAAGTCAAAATTCAAAAGTCAAAAGTCAAAAGTCAATTTCAAGTCAAAATTCAAAAGTCAAAAGTCAATTTCAAGTCAAAATTCAAAAGTCAAAAGTCAAAAGTAATTGCCTTTTATTGCTGATTGAAAAATAGGCAGCAAATTCAAAATTCAAAAGTTACCGAAAAATTGGCTTTAAAGCCTCGCCCTTGTAGGGCGACTTTATTATTTTATTTGTAAGTCAATTGAATATATGCTATAGTGTTATTAGTTGCCGGGGGGCACTCGGAAACTCTAAACGGACGTGGAGGGAAGCGTTAGACTACCGCCAAGGAAGCAGCACCCTGTGAAGCGTCAACCCGCCGAGGAGCTATGGCTCAGTAGGAATCCCCGTGCCTAACAGCCGGGGAGGATGTCAAAGCGTATTCTAAGTATATGAAGTACAAATATTAACAATTGAATGTTTTTAGTGCGGGCATCTTGCCCGCGATGGGTGTACCTCACGCCTAGTGGAATCCGCTTTAAAAGTCAAAAGTAAGAAATAAGAAGTAATTGCCTTTTGGTAGTACGTCCTAACTCCTAACTCCTGAATTATATGCTTCTTTATTCCTAAAAATAACATCAGCAACTCGACAAACTTCAGACATTTCTTTCACATCGTGAACTCGTAAAATATCTACAGATTCAGCGATCGCTGCCACACAACCTGCAGCAGTTCCCCAAACCCTTTGTTTAGCATCAGGTTGATTTAAAATTTTACCAATAAAACTCTTACGAGATAACCCTACTAAAATCGGACAATTTAAACTTCTAAATTTTGATAAATTGCGGATAATTTCTAAATTTTGTTCATAGTTTTTAGCAAAGCCAATACCAGGGTCAATAATAATTTTATCCCTTTCAATTCCTGCCGTTATAGCAGCCTCTATTCGACTCTCTAAAAATTGATATATTTCCCCAATTAAATCTTGATAATCTGTCAATTGTTGCATTGTTTTTGATGTACCTCGAATGTGCATTAATACAATCGGCACTTTAAGAGCAGCAACCACGGAAAACATATCTGAGTCATAAGTCCCCCCAGAAATATCATTAATTAAATTAGCACCAACCTCCACAGCTTTTTGTGCAACTACTGCTCTAGTTGTATCAACAGAAATTGGAATTTCAGCACAAATATTTTGCTGATTTCTTAATAACTTGATTATTGGTAAAACCCGATTAATTTCCTCTTCCAGAGAAACAACTTCAGCCCCAGGCCGAGTAGATTGACCGCCAATATCAATCATATCGGCACCAGATTCTACCATTTTTTTTGCTTGTTTTAAAGATGTTTCTAATGTATTAAAATCACCACCATCACTAAAACTATCTGGCGTTACATTTAAAATACCCATAATATAGGTACGTTTTCCCCAAGCAAAATTTTGATAGTAATTGTGCATTTTGATGATATTTATTTAAGAAGGAAGAAGGAAGAAGGAAGAAGGAAGAAGGCAGCTATGCTGAAGGGAAAATTGCTTATGGGTAGTCAATGACCGACCACTCCGTGTCTTATAACCCCAAGCAATTTTCAGCACCGTACAGACGATGGGGAATTAAACCCGCAAAAGAAAAGATTATAGTTAGATAATTTATGAGAATTGACTTTAGGATAATTAAAGCAAAAGGGAAGAAAAAAAATGGTCAACTATAACTGTTAGTAGAGCAAAAACTAGGTCTAAGAATTAAACCCAATCTATAGATGATAGTGAGGTTTGATTCTCCATAATTATCAAAATAATTGGGTCTAAAACCCCGCCTTTCCCCTACTTCCCCTCCTGGGAGGGGTTAGGGGTGGGTTAACTTCTGACTTCTGACTTCTGACTTCGTTAATGCCACCAATTTATAGTTATTTTATAGTGCAAATTGTTTAGGAAATTAGTTAATTTATATTTCTATTTTGCTGCAACATATTCTTTTTTCCTCCCTTTTTTAGTTTTTACAAGCAGTCTAATTAATCATCAAAAATTCTTAAATTATTTATAATTAATCAGACGAGAAAAACTATCTGGCTTTAAACTTGCTCCCCCAACTAAAGCACCATCAATTTCTGGTTGAGCCATAATTTCATCAACATTATTAGGTTTAACAGATCCACCGTATTGAATAGTGACATTAGAATTAGTTAACTTACTACGAATTAAACCAATAACACGGTTAGCTTCTTTAGCTTCACAAGTATCACCAGTACCAATTGCCCAGATAGGTTCATAAGCAATTACTAGATTTTCCTGATCCACATCAATTAAATCTGTGGCCAACTGAGAAAAAATATGTGATTCTGTTTCACCAGCAGCTCTTTGCTCCTTAGATTCTCCCACACAGAGAATAGGGGTTAAACCATACTTCTGAGCAGCTTTTAAGCGCAAATTAACTGTTTCGTCAGTTTCACCAAAATATTGACGACGCTCACTGTGGCCAACAATTACATAATTAACTCCAATTTCCTTGAGCATTTGGCCAGAAATTTCTCCTGTATATGCTCCCTCCTCTTCCCAATGAACATTTTGGGCACCTAACTTTATCCGACTCCCGTGCAAATTTTTTGACATAAAATCTAGTGCAGTAAAGGGAGTGCAGAGAACTACTTCAGGTTTTTCAGGGACTTCTGTTTCAGGGATTTCTATGAGTTGAGACATCAAACCCTGGAGAAACTCTTTAGCTTCTGCCTGGGTTTTGTACATTTTCCAGTTCCCAGCAATTATAATTTTTCTCACTTTTGATTTTGTAGACCTCAAACTTGACTATCTGCAACACTCCAGTCTAAGGCTTTATGAGTCCTTTTTCTAGACTTCAAAGAATAATTGTTTTCCTCATCACAATTGTGTTGATTGGGTTGCGCCACTCCGCCAAGAAATGGCGAAATATTTTTGGAGCGGAGTTCAAATCCCCTACTTCCCCTCCTGGGAGGGGGAGGGGCTAGGGGTGGGTTGACTTTTGACTTTTGACTTCATATTTTTGGAGCGGAGCTCAAATCCCCTACTTCCCCTCCTGGGAGGGGCTAGGGGTGGGTTAACTTTTGACTTTTGACTTTTGACTTTTGACTTAGTCATCCTACTGGCCAAATTCCAACCGAGCTTGCTCAACTATTTCTGCTGTGACGACTTCTTGCTCTGCTTCTCTGGCCAAATCTTCAATTCGCTTTCTGGCCTGAGTTCGCACAAAATAGGGAATGTTTTTTAATTTAATTTGAGCTTCTGGCGTCCATTTCAATTCGTTGTTAAAATTAGAATCGTTCATTTTAAATCTTGCAACAAAGGAATTATTAATTATTAATTATTAATTATTAATTATTTCTCATATCCCGCTTCATTTGTTCTAATTCTTCATCTGTTTCCAAACTTTTAAACTGTGCTTCTAAAGGATCTAATGAATTAGCAAAATTATAGGAATTGGTTTGATTCCAGCCATCGGTTTCCCAACGTCTTTCATTCCTAGCAGTATAACGGTTAGCTTCAGCTTGAACAGCTTTTGCTCGTACTTCCTCCCGACGTTGTTTAATTTGACGATAGAGTTCTTTCGCTTGTTGGATGCGCTGCTTACATCCTTGCATCTGTCCCCAATGTTGATTACCTTGGCGTAAAAAAAATGCTTCCCTTTCTTGAGCCGCGTGAGCTAGATCTGGTCGATTAGCTGTTCGTGCTTTTTCCACTCGGTTATGCCAACGCTTTACTTCTTGCGCTGTTGAAAGAATATCTTGCTCTGATTTTTTTTCTTGGCACTGGAGTTGCGCTATCAGACGCAAGGTATCTTCTTCTTGTTTGCGTAGTTGCTCTTCAAGTGCCTGAAGTTCCAAATGAGGATTATTCCGCAGAAACTCTTCAAGCCGATTTTCTAGAAATTCGCTGAAATCGTCAAATAAACCCATAGTTATTTCAGTTATCAGTTATCAGTTATCAGTTATCAGTACCTCTCTGCCTGTTTGCGCAGTATTCCCTAGGAAAGTCAGAAGTTCGAGACCTGATTTTTTGGTCAAGATTACATAAAATTAGGAGGATTAGGCCGTGGAAAATTTAACTTTATAGCGTTGTGTGCAGGCAACAGGCAACAGGCAACAGGCAACAGGGGGAATAAAAAACCGTTTGCGCAGCTCAGAGCGCGAACAAAAAAACTTTCTCTTCTACTGCTCTTTCTTCTTATTTCTTCCCTCCTGACTCCGTCTTCCCCCTCCTGGGAGGGGTTAGGGGTGGGTTGACTCCTAAAGAATTAAGATTAATATCATACACTAATTTAGCAACGCCCTAAAACTGTTGCCCTACAAAAACAGAACGAACTTCACCATTACGGCGAATCACAGCTTCTTGGTTTGCCACATTAACAAGAGTCCAACCACTACCACCAATATTCTCCCCTACATATATCCGACGAGCTACACCCTCTACTTCAAATAAAGCAGCGGAACGTTCCCCTAACTCCAAAATACCCACCAAGGTATTAATAGGAATCTGAACTTGACTTTCTGTCACTGTGCTGGTTGCAGGTATTTCTGCTGGCGGTGGAGGTAGTTGTACTGGTTGTGTTGGCGCTTGTGACTCTTCTGATTTTGCTTCTGTTTCAGATTGAGTTTCTGCTTCTGCTTTAGTTTCGGGTTGGGACTGGGATGATGCTTCCGGTTGGCTTGTTGCTTCCGGTTTTGTTGCTACTTCTTCTGTTGGTTTAGCTTTCTCCTCTACTTTTGCCGTTTCTGTTTTTGCGGTTTCTGTTTTTGCGGTTTCTGGTTTAGCTTTCTCCTCTACTTTTGCAGCTTCTGTTTTTGTTGCTTCCGACTTTTCTTGAACGTTTTCAGCAGCCTCTGCGGAGGCAGAAGCATTAGATGCAGATGCTGCTGATGGCTTTGGGGAAGATTCGGCAGATGTTGGTGCTGCTGCTACTGCTGAAGGTACAACACTTGGCACTGGAGGAATTACCACTACTTTAGTTTCTGGAATAGTTATAGGTTCTTTTGCTACTTGTGCCTCCATGAGATCAACCAGTCGGTTGAGCGGTAACAGTAAGCTAGTGTTTGTAGGTTGGCTCGCAGGTACTGGTACTGTTGGTAAGTTGTTGCTTGGTGGTGCGGGAGGTATACCAGGAATTTGTTGTTGTTGTTTACGAGTTGCTTCTTTTTGTTCAATCATCTGGAGCGATCGCTCTATATATTCAGCAAATTCTTTATCTGCTACTGCTCTAGGACTTAATGTTTCTGATGATTCGTTTGCCTTTTCCACATAACCTAAATAACCCAAAATTTTATTGAGTCCTCCTCTATTTACTAACCACAAAGAAAGGGTGACTAATATAGAGGCAAAAGCTGCTCCTAAAAGTAGTTTATCTAATGATTGGCTTTGTTTTTTTTCTGTTTCTACTTTGGCTAATTTTACCTTTTCCTCTTTATCAATTTCTGGAGGTTGAGTATTCTTTTGAGGCAGAACAATTTCAGGAACTTTAATTGATGTTAAAGATACAACTTCTGGTTTAGTTGCTTGAGTCGGCAAACGAGTACCACCATCCAATACTCGGTCAATATCGCGAAACATATCTTCCATCAAATTGTCAGCAAGATTTTCTACCGAAATAGGATCTTGAAATCTTGTTTTTTCTGAATTTTCTTTGGTTTTTTGGTAGTTCGTGGTCATATTCTTTTTTTACTCCCTATCCTCAAGAATTTTTGATTTAAGAGTTTGTTTAATTTTAATTCGGATATTTTAGTTTATCAAGATTATGTAGTAACTGTGTCTCAGATGAGAATAATTATAGACATTTTAACTATAGTTTATAAGTTGTTCAGCATTTAAGCTATGTATCCTAATATTTTGGGAAAGAGAACAGGGAATACTGGAGCTGGCAACAGGGAATATAAATATAAATGAGTTTTAGATTACTACATAATTTATATATCATTATTTTGAGTTTTTGTCAACTATGTTTGACTTTTAGGCCAAATTTCAGATTTATTCGTAGCAGTCTTATAGTAACTGCCAGGTTGCTTAGAACAATTAGTGCGAGCATCTTGCTCGCGTCATAACGAAGTCAGAAGTCAGAAGTTAACCCACCCCTAGCCCCTCCCCCTCCCAGGAGGGGAAGTAGGGGATTTGAGCAACTCTCCAAAAATATTGCGCCTTAAAAGGCGGGGTTGCGCAACCCATATTATTTTGATAAATCATCATAATTACCTGATGTCCTAACTATAGTAGCGATTGTTATAGCTGCTGAGAAATTTGGTACAGCAATCTTGATCATTGCATCATTTTAGATGAAACAGTCCACTACTAAACTCTAACTAAACTTAAGTTATAATTTAGG
>NZ_JAAHHG010000441.1 GCF_010692555.1 Okeania sp. SIO3B5
TGGAACGCCGACCAAGAGAGGGAACGCGCACCAAGAAAGGGAAAAGTTTAAACTATCTGCTACGGTCAAATTTTCGGCATTGTCAGGGTCAAAACTTTACCATTTTGAGACAACAATAGCCAAAAACTAGGTACTTTACTGGTTTTTTGAGCAGGAGATGATTGCCCCACACCACTGGCATCAAGCAATGTTACTAGCAATTCCTGTTGAAGTGAGCGTATCTTATATTCAAGAAGCGATCGCCACTTTATGGACTCACCATGATGCTTTAAGATTACCTTATAGTTTAAATTCTAGTGGTTGGCAGCAAATCAATACAGATAAAAGAGACCAACCATCTTTAGTTCAAATAGATATTTCTCATTTGAGTGTAACTGAACAGACCAAAGCAGTTGCTAAATATGGTACAGATACTCCAACATTGACTGGAGCTACCACACAAATAGTAAATGTTAAACTTAATATTAATGATACTCAAGCTTTATTACGATCTGTGCCAGCTATTTACAATACACAAATTAACAATGTACTCCTGACAGCACTGGCCAAAACATTACTTCAATGGGGCAGGTTCATTAATTGATAATGGATCATGGATAATTGATAATTACCTCTGGTTAAAACCGTCCTTGATTGAATATAAGGAGATATTATTTCTTTTCTCTTGGTCGATGGTCGGACAGCGAGGAGACCTCGCCATCCCTCGACCGCTTTTTTCCCCTTAAAAGGGGGAGGCTTTAAACCAGAATTATTTAATAATTAATTATTAATTATTAATAATTCGGTAAAATCAGGAAATATTCGGATCGATCTAGAAGTACATGGTCGAGAGCAAATTGTACCTGAAATAGATTTATCAAGAACAGTAGGTTGGTTTACCATGGTTTATCCATTGAAGCTAGAATTAACTCAAGGAGGTGACTATGGAGCAACACTCAAATCTATTAAAGAACAAATTCGGCAAATTCCAGACCGTGGTATTGGTTATGGGATATTACGTTATTTGGGAGATGAAATTACTCGTCGCCGACTAACTAAAGCAGAAAATTCTGAAATATTATTCAATTACTTAGGTCAGTCAGATTGTATCACTGGCAAAGAAAAGATCGAGATAATTCAAGATATTTCTGTGGGTCAACTAAGAGATTTGCGTAATAGTCGTAGCTACTTGCTAGAGATTAATGCTTAGGTTGCTGATGGGCAACTTCAACTTAATTGGAGATACGGCCGCCCAGTACATCAATTAGAGACCATTAGTACAATGGCCAAAAATTATATTAGTACACTGAAATTTATCATTTTACAGTGCATAAAATCTGATGAAATTGGCTTTAGTCCCTCAGACTTTCCTGATGCAGGTCTCAGTCAGAGTGAGTTAGATGAATTTATCAACAATATAACATAGAAAATTTGATATGGAAAAGCAAAACATCGAAGCTATATATCCCCTAACCTCTTTGCAACAAGCATTTTTATGGCATAGTTTGCAAACTTCCTCTCAAACAGGGTTACTACATATCAGCTGTGACCTCCATGGAGAAGTAAACTCAGTTATATTAAAGCAAGCTTGGGAGTTTGTCTTCAGCATTCACCCAGCATTACGAACTTCAGTTAATTGGGAGTCAGACAAACAACCGTTGCAAGTTGTTGATAAGCAGGTAACACTGCCTTGGGTTCAACTCGACTGGCGAGAAAAAGATGATCGAGATTCAGTGTTAGCTGACTTTCTGGTTAAAGACCACAATGAAGGATTTGACCTTACCCAAGCTCCAATGAGTCGTGTAGCTTTAATCCAACTGACCGATCTAGACTATAAATTAATCTGGAGTTGTCACCATTTGATGTTAGATGGTTGGTCAGAAGCAATAGTTCTCAATCAAGTATTTGATAGCTATGAAACATTGCTCAAGGGAGAGTCTCCATCAATGGGAGAACTCCAAACTTTTCAAAACTATATCCTTTGGTTAAAACAACAAGATGAATTTACAGCTAGTCACTTCTGGAAAAAAATCTTAGGTGGGTTTACCACTCCCACCCCTCTACCAATTTCTCAATCTAGAGATAAAATTTCTCCTGAAACTGAAAGTTTATCGATCATTATTTCAGAAGAAACCACAAATAATATCGGTAGTTTTTTGCGTTCTCATAAATTGACATTAAATAGTATAATACAAGGTATATGGGCTTTGTTACTATATACCTATAGTGGAAATAATGATATTTTATTCGGAGCAACAGTATCCGGCCGTCAGGGCGACTTGCTAGGAGTTGAAACCATTGTTGGTTTGCTGAATAATGTGTTACCAGTACGAGTACAGATTTCTCCAGCAGAGAATATACTGACTTGGTTGCAAAATTTACAAACTCAGCAAACAAAAGCTAGTAAATATGGTTACGCTTCATTAGTTCAAATTCAAACTTGGAGTCAATTACCTAAATCATTGTTTGATAGTTTATTGGTAATTAAAAATCATCCGATTAAAATTGGCGAATCATGTAAAAGTTTACAAGTAGATAATGTTGAATCTGATATTATTAGCCCTTACAATCTAACAATTGTTGTTATACCTAGAAATACCCTAACAGTGAAATTATGTTATCAAAATCAGCATTTTGAGCCTCAAATCATACAAACTTTACTGGAGCAGTTTGAAAAGATTTTAAATAATATTATCCAAAACCCATCAAAGGCGATCGCCGATATTATACCTTTGACTAACTCAGTAATTAGTGAAAATCAGTCTCCGAAAACCGTATCTAATACAAATTATTCCCTCAAACTTAATAAAAAAGAAATAAAAAGCGGTTTTTTTACTCCACAAAATCCCATAGAATTTAAACTCACTCAAATATGGGAATCTGTTTTAGGAGTTAGTCCGCTCAATCTTGAAGCAAGTTTCTTTGACTTAGATGGAAATTCACTCATGGCAGTAGAATTATTTAATCAAATGCAGCATCAACTTAACTGTACATTGCCCCTAGCAAGTTTGTTTCAAGCACCCAATGTCCGGAAGTTTGCTCTGTTGCTTAGTCAGGAACAACCAGTTTCACAATGGTCAAGTCTTGTACCAATTAACTCACATGGTTCTAGATTACCATTTTTCTTTCATGGAGGTTCAGCAGATGCGCTAACATGGGCGAGATTTTCTCGTTTGTTAGGTACAGACCAACCTTTTTATGCTCTACAACGTCCCGAACTCAGCGGTGAAGAAGTTTCTCAGAATACAGTTGAGTCTCTGGCCGAAATTTGTGTTCAAGAAATACGCATAGCACAACCAAAAGGACCTTATCTGATTGGAGGACACCGCTTTGGTGGTGTAGTTGCTTTTGAGATCGCCCAGCAACTCCAAGCTCAAGGAGAAGATATTGCTAGCCTTATTTTGATTGACGCTTATTGCCCAAATTCTCAATCTACAAATGCTATTAGCGAACTGCAAACAAAGCTTCAATTCGGAGTATATTGGGTCAGGAAAAACTACTATTATCACGGTGGCTGGGATAAGATCAAAGAATTACCCCAAAAAGTTTGGCAAAAACTAGGAAAGCAGAAAAAAACTCGCCCAAAAACCATAGATAAAGTTTCTGAAATGCCTAAAAATACATCTGCACCTGCCAAAACTACTAAATCAAAGATGTCATACGAAGCTCTATATGCTTGCGTGCAACAAGCTAACAAAATTGCTGAAAATCTCTACTTACCGCAACCCTACTCAGGAAAAATAAAACTGTTTCGAGCGGAAGTTCAGATGTTAGACTGGCACATTGGTTTCCCCCTTGGTTGGCAAAAGGTTGCTAAAGATGAAATTGAGGTGACAAATATCCCTGGTTTTTTCGGTAACTTATTTAATCAGAAATCTAGATTATTACTCGTCGAACAGGTAAAAAATTATCTCAACGTTAGTTGAAGAAACGCGCTCTCTGTTCAGGGGAGCATCGTATGGGAAAACCCATCAATCTTGCAGTTATTGCAATAGTATGCTACAATCAATGGCATAAAGCTGCTGCGCTCGCAGTGTCTAGGGGAACCGTCAAATTGGCGACTTACTGTGGAGCGCGCCTTTAGACCGAAAAGAGGTTCGACCTCGGAGGCAGGTGCGCTAGAAGCAGAAAGCCTCTATCAGTGATGTTAGGTAATCCCGCATTGTTGCCTAAGCGCAACATTGGGAGGATGTCAATTGTTGAATCTTTCATAACTTATCAAAATGAGTAACCCTGTATACAAAATATTTGAAGATGTTGAAGATAGAGCAAAACTTCTAGCTAGATCTTGGGAGAACTTCTACATGGAAATATCTCAGCATTTGCCTGAGACATATCAGCCTAAGATGAACGAACTCTCTAATAATTTAGAGAAAGCCCTAGAAAAACTGCTTGGTGAACTTCGTAATCCGACACTCACTATTGCAACAACTGGAACTACCAGCAGTGGTAAAAGCACACTGGTAAATTTTTTATGTGGAGCTGAGATAGTTCCTATGGCAGTAAGTGAAATGAGTGCTGGAGTCGTTACTATTGAATATAGCGATCAAATATCTTTAGTAATCCATGAAACACCTGGAGCTACCTGGGAGTGTGGAGAATGGCAAGGTATTAGTGAAGAAGAAATTTATCAACGCTTAGAAGAAGTAATGATGAGTTACATTGATCGAAGAGAAGAAAACCCCAACATAAACTTAGCTTGTCCACAATCTGCAGTTACAATTAGTTATCCCTTCAAATTTTTAGAAGAGTCTAATCTTGAACTTCCTAGAGGCACTAAGATACGGATAATGGATCTGCCTGGTTTAGCTTATGTAGGTGATGAAGGAAATGCAAATGTGATTCGACAGTGCCGTGAAGCTTTATGTATTGTTACATACAACAGTGAGGAAACAGATAAGCAAAAAGTTAGGAATTTATTACAGGAAGTAGTTGAACAGGTTAAAGATTTAGGAGGCTCTCCTGCACGGATGCTTTTCGTTCTAAATAAGATTGATGTTTTTCGTAAAGACAAAAATTGGCCATACTCAGAAGAGCGTTTCGTTAAAAAAACTGTCGATAGTATAAAAAGTGAATTGATTGACCGATTGAAGGAATATACAGAAGAAATTGAGAATTTACAGGATGTCAAACTTAGCACATGGCCTGCCCTTCTAGCTCTCCAGATGCAAAGTGACAATGATAACTCTAGTGTTCAAGCTGGTGAGAAAGCACAGGAACACTTCTATGGAATGATTAAAGATATATTAGCAGACTTATCGCGTAATGTGCAAAAGTGGGAAAAGCACGATCGTAATCGAGTTGCAGAAGCATTGTGGAAAAAGTCTTATGCAGGTGAATTTTTCGACAACTTGAATAATCATATTACTGAACATTTTCCCCAACTGGTGATACCACAAGTAATAAAACGTTTTAATGAGGGTGTGGGAAACGATGTAACAGAGTGGGTAAAACAAACAACAACGGTTATTCTTAATAGTTCCGAGGATCGTTATCACAAAGAATGCGAAGAGATAGGACGCATTAGAACATCCATTGAACATTTCCTTGAGATTCATGATCGGAATTTAAGAGAACCTTTTGAAGAAATAGGCAAAACAATTCAACAAGTTTTAGAGCAACAACCTGAAGATGAAGATGAAAATGATCCTGTTGTGTATATAGAAGACACAATCATAAAACTTAAGTATGTCGAGCCCTATGGCTCACTGGGAGAAAAGTTATATCCACTCTATGGATGGATAAGAGAATTGAGACAAGGAATCAACCAAGTTTTGGAAGCAGTTGCAGAGTCTCTGGAAAAAGGAAAAGTAAATCTAGAGAGTACAAATTTAAAAAAAGCAAATTACTTAAACGTAAACTTACTTGAAAGAAACTTAAATAGACTTGTTGATTTAGGCTATACTGCTTCTGTTGCCAAAAACGGTAAGAATAAGGAGGCAAGAACTGAGAATGAAAAAAAAGAACTTAAAAAACTGAATGAAGAATTAAACGAGTTAGCCATTCATTTGAATCTTGTGCTTGAGGATGTAGTCAATCAGATTTCAAATCAAGAATTAAATAGAATGTATCAAGCAGTTGTAGAGCTTTTTAGTTGTCACTTATCTTATCTTGAAAAAGGTTCAAATGATATCGCACCAAACATAGCTATTAAGTTTCCAGATTCTCAAATCAGTAAGGTTGATGGGCAGCTAAAATTTACCTTTAATTTTAAAGCCGGATTTCCTATTACAGAAGGTACTTGGAAAGAGAGTGTACAAAAAGCGGTTGAGAAAAGAATTTGGTGGACGTTATGGCTGGTTAAATCAACATTTTATGAAACTGAATATAAGACACGCTCTAGCGATAATGCTGAGATACCTAGTGTGGAAAATTTGTTAGAGGGTTGGATAATTCAGTCTAAACAGGCAGAAGTGGAAAATGTTAAGCAAATAGCACATTGGTTGCTAGACCAAATAGACTGTCTTAAAAAAAACGTAAGCCAGGTTCAGAGTGATATTATTGATCGTTATCAGTCAAGGCTCGATAAAGCTCGCCAAGAAGTCACTATAGATTATGAAAAAGAAAAAAATATCTGGGAACCTATGAAACAGAAGGCTCAAAAACTTGCGGAAGAATTCTATAGCTTGGCCAAAATTTTAAGTAAGGAGTCTTAGATTGTGGCAAAAGATCACATATATGATCGAGTTTTTGAGAAAGTATATCCCTATGTGCAAACGCAAGGACGAGGTATACTATATAAGGTAATTCAGATAATACATAGAGAGGAAAAATCAAAAAGCCAAGAAGAGACTCGAAAAATATGCGACTATCTGGATATAAAGTCTAATGCTAATAAAAAGGAGGATCTTAAAAAACTTGACAAATTTTTAATAGAAAATATAGAAAACTACCACCCATTTGTTAGAAAAGGTAAAGGTTTCTTAGCAGAGATACGTAATTGGATTAGTTCAAACATAGGAGATGATGAAATGGTAGAAACTAAATGGATTATCATAGGGGCTTGTATATTAGTTGGAGTTGGGGTTTGTATTAAATATCTTGAAGAAGAAAAACAAAAACAGAGAGAACGAGAGAGGAATCTCGATCAAAACAGAAGGCAACAAGAGTCTTCTCCTCCTCCTTCTCCAACTCCAGTTTCATTATGTCTTATTGTTCCAGCAAGTATAGCCAGCACTCTAAAAACAGATAGGCTATTAAATGCCAGTCGTGTAGAAGAAATCGTAGATCATACTTCATACTTTTTATGCACCACATCTAAAAAAGCTGGCTTGTATGAGCAAGACTTAGAACTCACAAATGAAGATATTTTACCTGATAGTCAACGAGAAGTTTATATCAGGATTAATCTTAGCGACGGAGGCAAAAATCTTATTGATAAAACAACCCGTTATGCATTGAAGAGCAATCTACCAGATAATGCAGAGTTTACTTTAAAACAACTGGCTTGTCTCAAAGATTTATCTGGGTTACAAAAATTTAATCGTGTTTAAGGCGTAAAAATGGATTGGAAAACTGCTTCATCATATTATGAAACTCGTTTGGATGACGCATTAAATGTTCTGCGATACGCAGTTGATTTAGCCCGTCTTCCCCAGGCTGGAGTTCCAGCTCACCTGAAAGATACTTTATTAGAAGAAGAAAAACCCGCTCGTCGCCAGCTTGAACGTTTGAAGAAACGAGAATTTCGGATTGCTGTTGTTGGCTTGGAAAAGGCAGGGAAAAGTACATTTGTTAATGGGTGGTTAGATTGTGATTTATTACCTGCAAAAAAAGGTCGTTGTACATTTACAACCACACAAATTTATTCCGTTGAACAAGATTCTCAGCAAAGGCTAGAAGTTCAACCCAAAACAGAGGAACAATTCGATCAGCTATTGAATGAACTAGAGTTAGAATCCCAAAGTAATTCTAAACATAGTGATGGAGCTAAACGAGATTTAGAGACAATCCGACAATACGAAGATACATTGAGACAAGTTCGTTACGAAGGTCGGCAAAATGTTCCATTTACTCGCCTGGAAGATATTCACCAACCTCTGAACAAATATGTTGCTGATGAGCAATATGCTCATGCAGTATTAGAAGCCAGACTATATACGAATAAGCTGGCACAAGCTGAAGGTGTTGTCTTCTATGATGTTCCTGGATTAGACTCAGGTTTAGCCAAGCATATAGATGAATCTAGAGAAATGCTCTCAGATTGTGATGCTGTAATTGTTGTGCAGCAATTTTCTAATATTCGGGGTGCAGAACTTCAAATTGTAGAATTCACTGAGGAAGGTGATAAAAATGTCAAAGTAGCAGATAAACTTTTTGTTTTCTTGAGTCAGATCGATCGCTTTAAGACTCCAGAAGATTTGCAAGAACACCTTAAAGAAGCGTCAGAGGATTGGTATCGACGAGCAAAATTACTATTACAGGTTGCTTGGTACGTTT
>NZ_JAAHHG010000442.1 GCF_010692555.1 Okeania sp. SIO3B5
GACCATGAAGAGCTGAAAACCATGTACTTTTTCAATACCTAAAAATGCTAAAACCTTTATCTGGTAATTATTTGAAATTTAATCAGCAAACCCTAATTAAAACTGTTACTGGTTCTTCTTCACAATATGCAAGAGGGAATGCTGTTTTTAATATTGTCTGTCATAAGGATGGTAAGTATGTTCGGGTTGATATTATATGTTTTGGTACTTGTGTGAATGACACTTATGACATTCGTTCCCAGATAGATAAAATGATGAAATGGTAAATCAAACCTTTATCGAAATTCTTCAAAAAATCAAAGTTTCTTAGAATTTGGTTTTTCCAACGCTTCAAATATTCTTGCTTTTAAATAACATATAATTGAACTACAAATAAGACTTAAACAAAAACACTATATGTAGTTAGTAATAAATTAAAACTATAACGTCTTATATATGTAGTTTTTAGAACTCAAAAATGCTTAAATTCTGTGTACATAAGTTTTCATGTGGGTAGACAAAAATAGGAAAGCTCTATGGAATTTCCCTACTGGGTTTTAGCTGTTATACCAATTTGATAAATGTTTGCTACAAATAGCTAGGGAATTTTTTAGGACTCAGGAGTCAGGTAGGGGAGCAATCGGTAGGGCAACGTTTGGAATTAATAGCTTTAGATGCCATTTCTTAGTTTATAACTTATCTTATTAGTCAAAGGGACATCTCCTATAAAGTCTTTTTGTCGCCCTTATTATTCGTAACATTCTTTTTTCACGCTTGGTATTACTTGAGGTAATCTTTGAGTTCTAGACACTATATATCTATAACGTTATAGTTTTTCAACATAAAATCTATGAAAAATCAGGTTTTCAGGTTCTCCTACCCAAGTCCTGATTCAGTTTATGATAAAAAAAAGATACTAAATATATAAACTGAATTTTTATGGAATCTGCTGTCAATATTCCCAATGAAGCTAAGAGACCAGAAAATTTGCCAGTTGTGCAAACTACTAATTTGGGTAAATTTTACCGCACTGGTTTTTGGATGAATCAAAAAATAGAATCTCTTAAAAACTGTTCTTTGACAGTTTATCAAGGAGAAACTTTTGGACTTTTGGGGCAAAATGGTGCAGGTAAAACTACTCTACTTAAAACTTTATTAGGAATTGTACGCCCTACATCTGGATCGGGAGTTTTATTAGGGCAGCCAATAGGTGATCGAGTAATTAAAGAAAAAATTGGTTATTTGCCAGAAAATCCTTACTTTTATGAATATTTAACTGGATGGGAATTTCTAGAATTTGTAGCAGGATTATTTCAAATACCAATATCAATACAAAAACAAAGAATTCCAGAATTACTTGACCTAGTTGGGTTATCTAAATCAACGGCTATTAGAAAGCAATTACGTCAATATTCTAAGGGAATGTTGCAAAGAGTTGGTATGGCACAAACTTTGATTAATGACCCTGAGTTAGTATTTTTGGATGAACCAATGTCAGGTTTAGATCCAATGGGACGTTATCAAATTAGAGAAATTATTATCTCGCTTAAAAAACAAGGGAAGACTATTTTTTTTAATAGTCATGTTTTGTCTGATGTGGAGAAAATATGCGATCGCATTGCTATTCTGGCAGAGGGAGAATTAATTTGTATTGGTACTTTAGATGAAGTATTAGGAACTAATGAAAGTTATTATGTCAAGGGTAAAAGTGGTAATCTGAAGATTCTTAAACAATGGATACCTGATTTAGAATTTGAGCATAATTTTTGGCATGGTCATTTACAGGGAGACCCCAAAGAATTTTTAGTTAGTGTGGGATTAATGAAAGCTACACTAATGAAAATGAATATAGAAAGGCTTAGTTTAGAGGAGTATTTTATGCAGCAATTACGAGAAAGGGGTATTTTTTCTAGTAGAGAATAGACTATATCATGTGTCCCCTCCGGGAGATTAGTATTTTTTGGTCTAAAAAAGTGCCAGCTTTTCAGCTCAAAAAGCTAGTATTTTGGGACGATTATGGCAAAAAAATCAAGGGACAATTTTTCCGACTACCTCCTCTATAATTCCCATTTCTCCTGTCTCCTGTCTCCTGTCTCTTACCCTCTAGACAATTTGAGGTATCTCTTGTACCGCAAACATTATGGTGTTTTGTCACAGGGGAAATTCAGATATATATATATTTCTATAAAAATAGTTTTGTACTATTTTTTATGGGGTTCAAAAAAGTGCCAGCTTTTCGGTGTCAAGAGCTACATAAAGCTAGTATTTTGGGCTGACTATGGTAGAACAATCTTGGGACAATTCTTATACCAATTTGAAAAAAGAATATTACGAATAATAAGCACGATAAAAAGACTTTCAGATAAAGTCTGTTTCACGAAAAAGGTAATTTGCAACATCAAAAATGGTATTAAATATATCCCCAAGTGCATTCTAAATTCTAAATTCGAGCATTAGAATAAATACCCTAATTATTTGCAGCAAACATTTATCAATTTGGTATTACTCCTACCTCCTCGCTCATTCCTATTTCTCCTGTCTCCTGTCTCCTGTCTCCTGTCTCCTGTCTCCTGTCTCCTGTCTCCTACCCCTACTAAAAGAATTTTTCAGCAAACCCTAATTAATCAAAACTTTTTTGCTTAATTTTTTATTGTCTTTTTTTAGTTTTCTAGCAATAGTAACTGCCAAAAAAAGTTGCCAAGCTTTCAGATAAAAAACTGCTGGTAATAACATATTGATAGCTGTTAATAATTGTTTTTGTTTGGCAGCGACTATACCCCAATGCAGATTTATGTATTGCCGTACATCTTTAATATCTGGGATTATATTAGAATACTTTTTATGAACTTTAGTATAAATTTTTTCTTTCATCAAAATATTAGTATTACAACGTTGTTTAAGGGGGATTTTTCTGTCATATCCCCCTATCCAAATTGTACGATAAACTAAGCATTGGTTGAGAAAAATAGCATCACCAAATTCAGAAATTCTAATCCAAGAATCTATATCATCGCAACTCCTTAAATTAGTATCCCATCCTCCAGATTCTAAAAAAGCATCCCGACGAAAAGCAACTTGAATAGGAGTACCAAATGGCAGTAATTCTAGTAACATCCCATAGTGAATATCTTCTTGAGGAATATAAAATGCTGTTCCAGGTCCTGTTTTATAAGTACGACTAATTTCTACCTGATGAAAATCAACTTGTGCTGCCTGACAAGAAAGAATTACTGCTTGAGAATGAAGGGTAATTGCTTTAGTCATTTCTTCTATACAATTAGCTGCTATATAGTCATCGTCATCTAAAGGTTTTATCCAATCTCCCTGGGCATTTTGTACCCCTAAATTCATTGTAGCTGCATGACCTTGATTAGAAGAAGTACAATAGTACATGACGCGACCTTCTAAGCTATTGACATAGTTTTTTGTACCGTCTATTGAACAGTCATCAACTACTATGATTTCACATTCAACTGTTTGTTTTAATGCCGAATTAATTGCCCGTTTTAATAAATCTAAGCGATTATAAGTTGTAATTACGATACTAAATTTCATTGGCAAACTTTTATCTATGATTTAATTAATAAGCTAAGAATATAAGTCGATATTTCTCTTTGAATAATAGTTGCAAATTCTACAGTTCTATTGACATTATAGGCAAAAAAACTACTGCAACACCAATGAATTTATCTGTATAAAAAACTCTATTTATAATTGATATGCTGTTAAGTATTACTGATTCAGTAATATTACTTATTCTGCTGAAAATACTTCAATTTTCCCTTCTTTACTATTACCTCCATACTTTTTAATAACACTTAGTCTCTATATCTCAGATAAAAACGCTATATCTGAAAGTTATAAGTGTCTAAGTTTGATATTGTCATTTTAGCTTATAATTATATTTTCAAATTATATTAAAGAGTTTAGTGGTCAATAATTATGATTCATAAATCATAATTAATAGTGCTTTCATGAAATTTTAGATATTACTTAAATACCTTCTCAAACTTACTAGATGAAATATTTTTTTCTCGACAGTGGTTAACTTAGACACAGTATCTATAAAAGTGTAATACTTTTTATACATTTAATGAGGCTCCCTATCATGTTGGTTTTTCTGGCCTGACAGGAAGATTGAAACAAAGTCTAGCAATATTTTAGGTAATTGAGATAAAATGTATATACATAGACTTCTCTACAGTTTCAGGAATAGCAAATAATTATCGTCTATCAAGGCAGACAAAAAACTAGAGTGCTAAATTATAATATTTGGAGTTGATAATGGAAAAATGTTTCATTAATTGATAATTGATCATGGATAATTGATAATTACCTCTGGTTAAAACCGTTACGGAATTGAATATAAGGAGATATTATTTCTTTTGTTTTCCCCTTAAAAGGGGAGGCTTCAAGGCGCGAATTATTTAATAATTAATAATTAATAATTAATAATTAATAATTCGGTAATGTAAGCATTTCCTGCGGAATGCTGCGCAAACAGCTATTAGCTGTCAGCAATTAAAAGCAATAGCTGATGGCTGACGGCTGAACGCTTACTGTGTATTATCAAATTAATTTATAAGTTGCATAGAATAATATTTTAATCGGAGTTTGCTGTAGATCAACACAGAAATACTTCATAATTTACTCCTATTAAGTACCATGATTTTATCCAGACTCCTTATTCTGTTGAGCCTCACATAAAATTAGTATAAATCCTATTTATAAGTGTATATTTTTTTCAATAGTTAAATGATTGTAAAAGATAGTTAAGAATTAAATGTTTTGGCTAGTGTAAGCAAGTATGATGGAGTAGAAAGCTAAACCAAGATTAAATTAACATCCAGGAGTAAAGAAACAAAGAAGTTAAACTATTCGTTTGATTATTAATAGCCTCATCACTCAGAAAATAGGAATTCTGATAATTGGCCAAAATCAGGAGTGGAAACAGGAGATTAATTTAGGAAAAAAGAACAATCAAAATTTTGTTCAAATTCCCCATACTAAGTTAATAGAAATGTTATCTTATAAAGCCAAAATGGTAGGAATTCAGGTAATTTTAACCGAAGAATCTTATACATCAAAAGCAAGTTTTATGGATAATGATGCAGTTCCTGTGTACTTAAACGGTGAGAAAAATTAGTCAACTTTTAGTGGAAAAAGGGTGAAACGGGGTTTGTATCGCACAGGTTGTGGTAGATTGATTAATGAGTAAAGTTAATGGTTCTTTGAATATTATGAGAAAAGCAATCCCAAATGTCTTTGACAATGGGATAGAGGGTGTTGTAGTTCACCCAGTCAAGGTAAAACTGGCAAAATAAGAATATGTTATATTTGACTATATTTTTATGAACTATTGATATTAATAACTTGTGACTGAATTGAAAAAGTATAGCGCTGTGCGCAGGCAACAGCTCATCTGGCAACAGCTCATCTGGCAACAGCTCATCTGGGGGAATAAAAAACTGATAATATAGAACTTTTAGTTATTGGAGAGTTCTTGTAATTTGTAAATATGCCAGCGCACATTGCTATAAAAGTAATTTGAACTTTAAATTTAGGAGAAAAATTTAATGGCGATCGCTACAATTAATCCAGCAACAGGAGAAACAATAAAAATTTTTGAACCAATTACAGATGCAGATATAGAAACAAAACTAGAACTAGCAATAACAACTTTCCGTCAATATCGTCAAATTCCCATGACTCAACGTGGGGAATGGCTATTAGCAGCAGCCGACATATTAGAAAAAAATGCTGAAAAATTTGCCAAAATAATGACCCTGGAAATGGGTAAAACTCTGAGTGGAGCCATCGCCGAAGCTAAAAAATGTGCCCTAGTCTGTCGCTACTATGCAGAAAATGCAGCAAAATTTCTCGCTGATGTACCAGCACAAACTGATGCAAGTAAATCCTTTATCCGTTATCAACCATTAGGGCCAGTGCTAGCTGTTATGCCTTGGAATTTTCCCTTTTGGCAAGTTTTCAGATTTGCAGCACCAGCTTTAATGGCAGGAAATGTAGGTTTATTAAAACACGCCTCTAATGTTCCCCAATGTGCTTTGGCCATTGAAGAAATATTTAAAGAAGCAGGTTTCCCAGAAGGAGCATTTCAAACCTTATTGATAGGTTCCGATAAAGTAGCAGGCATAATGGCAGATGACCGAGTAAAAGCAGGAACTTTAACTGGAAGTGAACCAGCAGGAATGGCTTTAGCAGCAATAGCAGGTAAATCAATTAAAAAAACTGTTTTGGAATTGGGAGGTAGCGATCCATTTATAGTATTAGAAAGTGCTAATTTAGAACAGGCTGTGTCTACTGCTGTTACAGCTCGGATGTTAAATAATGGCCAATCTTGTATTGCAGCAAAACGTTTCATCTTGGCAGAAACTATCGCTGAAGAATTTCAACAGCGCCTAGTAGAAAAATTTGAGGCTTTGAAGGTAGGAGACCCTATGTTGTCAGATACTGATATTGGTCCTTTGGCAACTCCATCTATTCTTCAAGAGTTAAATTCTCAAGTAGAAGTTTCTGTTGAAAAAGGAGCAAAAGTTCTAACAGGAGGTCATCTTTTATCTGAAAGTCCCGGAAATTTTTACCCTCCTACTATTTTGGCGGAGATTCCAGTAAATTCCCCTGCTTATGAAGAGGAGTTTTTTGGTCCTGTTGCCTTAATATTTCGGGTTGCTAATATTGATGAAGCAATAGAACTGGCCAATAACACTCCCTTCGGATTAGGTGCAAGTGCATGGACTACAGATACAGCACAGACAGATAGGTTAATATCAGAACTAGAAGCAGGTGCAGTTTTTATCAATGGTTTAGTCAAGTCTGACCCCCGTCTGCCTTTTGGTGGGATTAAACGTTCTGGCTATGGTAGAGAACTTAGCAAAGAAGGAATCCTAGAATTTGTCAATATTAAGACTGTTTGGGTTAAATAATTAAGTATAATAAAAGTTATACATAAATCTAGTCATATATAGTCAAACGATGTCAAATATCTTCCTTAATTTGTACAAAAGAGCTACTAAAATATTTGACAAAATTTAATAACTTTCGAGCATATGTTTAATAGTATCAGGACTTACGCAGTACCGCTACATATAGTGTATGAATTGGTCATTATTGCCAATGTAACCACTATAATTAGTGCCGTTGCGTAAGTCCTGAGTATAACGAAATTGGCTAATAATTCCAGACTAAATAATCATCAAAATTCCTAAATGATCGAATCCTAATATAATTTTAACTCCTGGATTTATGAAATTAGTTGAGAAACACATTATTCAGAAAAATCATCGGTTTTATACTGAAATTGACCGACTGTGTTTCTTGTCGAAAAATCTCTATAACTATGGCAATTACTTAGTTCGCCAATCTTTCATCTTTGAAAAAACAAATCTATCCTATTACGACCTGCAAAAAACACTTTCTACCCAATCAGACTATCAAGCAATGCCAGCTAAAGTATCTCAACAAATATTGATGATACTAGATAGAAACTGGAAGAGCTTTTTAGCAGCAAGCGAAGTTTATAAACAGAACCCATCAAAGTTTAATGCTCGTCCTCGTATTCCTAAATATAAAAATAAAATAACGGGAAGAAATACTGTAGTTTATACCACACAAGCTATCAGTAAGAGGCAATTAAAACAAGGAATTATTAATCCGAGTAAAACCGGGATTTATCTAAAAACATTAGTACCTACTTCACAAATTAAACAAGTTCGTCTCGTGCCTAGACTTAACCATTATGTAATTGAGGTGATTTATGAAGCGACGGAAAAACAATACGAGCTAGAAAAAAATCGTTGCGCCAGTATTGATATAGGATTAAACAATCTAGCTACATTAACCTTTAATCAAGCCGGAATTAAACCCAAGAGTGATAAATGGCAGACCGTTAAAATCTATCAATCAATACTATAATAAAGTTAAGAGTTTCCTACAATCTCAACTCCGGAAAAATCAATCAAGCCAGAGGTTGAAAAAGCTTTGTAACAAGAGAGAATTCAAAATCAACGATTATCTTGCGTATTGCATCCCGTTTGATTATTGATACTCTAATTAATCAGAAAATAGGAACTTTGATAATTGGGCACAATGAAAACTGGAAGCAGAAGATAAATCTAGGGAAAAGAAATAATCAAAATTTTTTATCTGTCCCCTATAACAGGTTAATAGAAATGTTATCTTATAAAGCCAAGATAGTAGGGATAGATGTAATTCTTATAGAAGAATCTTATACCTCAAAAGCAAGTTTTATAGATAATGATTTGATTCCTGTTTACAAGAAAGGTGAGAAAAATCAAGTCACTTTCTCAGGAAAAAGAGTAAAAAGAGGCTTGTATCGTACCGCAAGCATTGGATTGATTAATGCTGATGTGAATGGTTCTCTAAACATCATGAGAAAAGCAA
>NZ_JAAHHG010000443.1 GCF_010692555.1 Okeania sp. SIO3B5
AACTACTGCGCTAGACGCAGAAAACGCTTGGGGAGATGAAACCTCTACTCAGCTTGGCGCAAGCTTGGTTGAGCAAGTATTGTCGCGGAACCAAGAATCCCCGTCTCTTTAGAGCGGGGAGTGTCAAGAAACTACCTGATATAATAAGGACAAACTACGAGAGGCCAAAATATGCCCAATAGCAAAAGAAAATATAAACCAGCAGGTAGACCTGGGGGCAATCCTGACATAGTTAACTGGAGCTACAAGCCCGCAGTCCCCGGTAAACCTAAAAACAAAAATCTAACAGTAAAGGTTGATGAGGAGATGCTAGTCAGTGTTAAAAACTTACCTGATTGGTCGAACAAAGTAAGAGCAAAGCTAGAGGAATTATTAGAGGAGGAGCGGGCGGGTAATGCTGTTAGTAGTTAGTGCGATCGCTGCCTACCCTTATAGATCGATCCGTGGTTCTAAATATCAGGAATTAATGGATCGCTGGATCGATATGGTAATATCATGTCCGATAGCATCGTTTGTATATAAAATTTAAGGTGACACTCTTGAGAAAACCTTCTGCCTCCTGCCTCCTGCCTCCTGCCTTCCTTCCATCAATGCCTATATTTTTACCGAATTATTAATTATTAATAATTAAATAATTAAGGTTTAAAGCCTCCCCTTTTAAGGGGAAAAAAAAGAAATAATATCTCCTTATATTCAATTCCGTAACGGTTTTAACCAGAGGTAATTATCAATTATCCATTATCAATTATCAATTATCAATTATCAATTATCAATTAATGAATAGCTTGTCACCCTGTGAGGATAAAAGCTCTACATTAATCCAATCTTGCTGGAATAAATTGTTCCCTAAATCTGATTTGTAACGCAGCCTCAATAAATAAAAGCCATCTGTTTCTATCACCTTACTCATGTATTTTTCGGCATTAATTTGACAAAAAGTAATTGGCAAACTAGAACGACTATATGTTGTTAAATACACATCATAATTAGCAAGCAATAATGAATTTAGTTCTAAACTTAAAGAGCAACCTTTATAAACAAATCCGTAGAGAAACTCGTTATTAGGATCTCCTATCGGTAAATATTCTTTTCTCACCCATTCTTTAGGTAACCATTTCTGACAAATTAGTAAAGTAAATATATAGTAATTGAGAAATCTGTAAAAAATATTGTCTCGTGTTATTAAATTTTGATAAAAATTGTTGACATTACTACCATCAACTGATTCACTTTCAATGATTAAATTACCATCAACATTAATCACAGGAAAGTTGACTTGATCGTACCAATTATAATATCTTAACACTAGAGTATATTTTCCTGGTTCCAGTTTTAATTCATGCCATTGTTCCTGTAAATTTGAGTTATAAGATGCTATGTATTCGACAGGTTTTACTTCAGGATATGTATAGATGCCTATACTCCATGATTGAGCTGAAGCCACACAAGAACTGATTTCTATTGCTAATGATTTTTTCAAAACAAAAGGTCTTGTAGTAACAGCAACAATAGCAGAAGTATTCCATCGAGGTCCATGAGTTAAAATATAAGGTAATGTTAAAGGTTTTTTTAACGCTTCCTCAGAAATAACTTGCCATTTATTAAACTCTTTTTTGTTTGAATTAGTAGTAATACTAATATTTGAATTAGCAGTAATACTAATAATAATGTGGATCAATAATTTCACAATTTTAAAAAATATGAAAGATAACAATGCCAGTGGAACTTCCCATAATAATTCGATTGCTAAAATTTTTTCCCGATTTTTCATAATTCGATTACCTCCAATTGTTAAATCAATAATATCGTATCTAGTGAAAAGTTTTTCAAGAAAAAGTCGATTCTGATGTCAAAATAAGAGATGCCAAATAACTAGCAGCATCAATATGGAGGTTATGTCCTCCAGAAAGAAAAACTTGTTTTGCTTGAGTCATTGTTATTTGTTGTAGTTGTAAATCTTCCGGTCGATTTAATTTACTATTATCTCCATAGATCAAGGTAGTAGGAACTTCAAGAGATTTGAGCATCTGCAAACATTGAGAGCGATCGCCATAAAAATTGTTGAAACTCAAAACAGAACGAGTACGAAGAATGGCATCCCAACTCCAACACACTCCAGCTTGCTCTGGTTTTGTAATTCGTTGAGCTAAGATGTATGAAAATTCTTCTGACAAACTTGGTGTAGCTTGACGTAACCTGCTCGCAGCAGTTGCCACATCAGGAAAAGTGGGGTGTTGAGGGGTAGAATTCATATATTCTAAACAAGTTGTGAGCTGATTGACTCTAGACTCTTGCTTGTTTTCCTCAGCAGGTAGGGGAAGTTCTACTAAAATCAGCCTTTTGATTTTCTCCGGTAGGACACTAGCGATCGCTGTGGCCAACATTGCCCCCATAGAATGACCTACTAACAACAAAGGTTGGTCTGACAATTCCTGAATCACTCGGTCTATCTGAGCTAAAAATGTCAGTAAATTATAAGAAGTTACCATTTCCAAATGAGAGGAACGTCCATGACCAAAAAGGTCAGGAGCTACCACCCGATAACCCTTTGCTACCAGGGGAAGTGCTACTTCTTGCCAAACTAATCCCTGGTCTAAAAGACCGTGAATGCACAAAACTACGGGAGCATTCGCAGCACCCCAACTACACAAACAAATCTGATTTCCTCTAAACTCAATAAATTTTTCCGACCTAATTACCTGCTCTGTAACAGCAGTTACAGAATATTCCTGTTTGTTAGTGTGGGGTAATTCATAATTGAGTTGGTTCGCGATGTGTTGAGCTTCTTCTCCCAACGAATGTGGTAATTGAATCGTTTTCCATTTGTCTGCTAAATTCTGATCAATAGTGTTGTGTTGGAGAAAATTGGGGTCATTAATTGATAATGAAGTTTGATGAACGCCCTCTGTCATCCGATCGCCTTGATAAGGTTGCAAAAGTTCTGGCTGAAAATCAATATTCAAAAAGTCGCATAATTGGGATAGCACTTTTTCTGGTTCCTTCACTAATTTTTCATAGTGAATTTGATGATAACGCTCTGACTCCAACCCAGTCAAAAAATCTAAAATATTCTGGTTACTTTTAACCCATACTTGCTCCGCTATCTGGTAAGGATCTTCATTCCCAAACCCCAACAACTTTTGCATCCGCATCCGCACAAATGATTCAATGACTGAGTAAGGATGGCGAACCAGATAAATGTATTTAGAGTTGGCAAATATGGCTTCTGCTCGTTCTAATACTGTTCTATTCATTCCATAAGAAGGAGATTTATCTACTAGCAGACGAGGTGCTATATTTTCCTGTAGCATTCTATAAACCTGCTGAATAGATAAATTCTGTGACTCCATATCTTGAATGAGAGTCTGACTAGCTGTTGCATCCAGATTTTGAATTTCCATCAAGGCTTTTTGTAACCCTTCACCCAAGTAAGAAGCATTAAGTTGTTCCTGTCGCTCCTTCATGGTGTTAAATGGTAAAAGATGTAACTCCGGTGGTGAAAAGACGGAAGAATGACCAGCTAGCATTACCCTAAGTAAAGTTGAACCTGAACGCGGACTCGAAAGAATGAAAATAATACCAGGAAGACGTTCCGAATTTGAAGCTAGAGGTGGTGGTTCAGAAATAGATTTGGTTTCAAATATTTCTATACTTTTTGAGGATGATTGATGAGTAACATCATTATTATTCAACTCTGCACTCAGGTATTGAGTTAAAGAGCGGATTTTGGGTCGTTCGTAAAACTCTCTGGGATAGATGATAAAGTTGAGGTCGCGACTGAGTTGGTTGACAACTTCCATACTCATTAATGAATCCATACCCAGCTCGATTAGATTAGCATCAGTAGAAATTTCTGAGGAGTTGATTCCCATGCTTTTTGCTACTAGAGATTGAATATAACTTCTCAATATCTCTTGACGTTCAGTTGTTGGTGCTGCTTTCCATTTGTCTAAAATTTGTTCGTCTGGATTTTTGGGTGTTGTTTCCTGTTGTAAAAATTCCCAAAGTAACGAACTTTGATTTTCTAAACTCCATTGTTTAGCTAACACCGACCAATCTGCGGGAAGCACCCCTACTTGTATCGTGTGAGTTTGTAAGAGTTGTTCTAATACTTGCAATCCTTCCGTTGGAGAAATAGAACCCATCCCTGATGTTTTCATCCGATTTTGATACTGACTGGCGAGGCGAGCTGCTATCCCACTTTCAGACCATACCCCCCAGTTAATACTCAATCCAGGTAATCCCATAGCGCGACGATAATGAGCTAAACCATCAAGAAACCCATTAGCTGCTGAATAATTTCCCTGACCAGGGGAACCTAACAAAGATGCCACGGAAGAAAACAGTACAAAAAAGTCCAATGATTGATTTTGACTCAATTGATGCAAGTGCCAAGCACCTTGCACTTTCGGTGCCATCACTTCTTCAAAACTAGACCAACTCTGGTTTTGTAGCACTCCATCTGATAACATCCCCGCCGAATGAATCACTCCTGCTAATGGTCTGTTTGACGAATCTATCCTCTGCCACACCCCTCTCATCGACTCCCAATCAGACACATCGGCTTTTTCCACCACCACTTCCGCTCCTGCCATTTCTAACTGTGTTATTTTGTTCCTAGTAGCATCATCCGGTGAACGGCGTCCTAACAATACTAAATGTTTAGCTCCCTTAGACACCATCCAACTAGCTACCAGCAAGCCCAAACCTCCCATACCTCCTGTAATCAGATAGCTAGCTCCAGAACGGAAACTTAAAGGCTGGTGAGTAGTAGCATCAGCTTGTTGTGTTTGATTTACCACAATCTTGCCTAATCGAGCTACATAACGATCTTCTCCGCGCCATGCTACCTGGTCTTCTTTATCCTCCGACCAGATTTCATTAAATAGTGCATCTGCTTGACTTTCTCTAGTCTCTTCTGGGTCTAAATCTATACGAGTACAGTTGAATTCTGGGTGTTCTAAGCTAATCACTTTTCCCATTCCCCACACCGAAGATTGAGCTACTCCTGGTATGAGTGGATGATTTGACGGCACAGCTTGAGCACCTGCTGTCGCCAACCATAATCTAGGAACAATTGATAACTTTGCTTTCACCAATGCTTGTACTAAAGATAGAGTTGTGCCACACCCTAGCTTAGACAAATTTTCTAACTCCTGAGAATTAATAGCTTGAGCCACTCCCGCTTCTATTGTCCAACATTGTACTACTCCATATAATGATTGTGATTTGGCTGCTACTGTCTCTATTACTTGCTCAAATTCTGAAGGGTTGTTGGGGTTAATGGTAAATTCTTCTGGGGTGAGCTGTTGATATTTTTCTCCAGCAAATACTAAAGTACAAACTTCTCCCACTGAGTGCAGTTTTTGGGCTAACTGTTGAGCTATTCCCCTATTGTCTGCTAGTATTAACCAACCTTTAGTTTTCTTCTGGGTTGGTTCTTTTGTTGTGGGATTAACTTTGGCAACAATTACTGTTTGTTCTGACAATGTTTCTGCCATTCCCTCCACTTCTGGCATAGTGACTACTTCGCTAAAATCTGTTTCTCTCAACACATGATGCCACTGCTCGCGACTCAGCAAAGGGTAGTCTGCTCGTAATTCATAATCACTGAATTTCCACCATCCTTCTAGTAGTCCAAATACTAAATCTAACCATCGTTGAGCAGTTGTTATTTCATATAACACTAACATTCCTCCATCTGCTAATAGTTGTCGCACATGGGATAATGTCTGCTTCATATTTGTGGTAGCATGAAGCACATTGGCTGCAATAATCACATCATATTGGTGAGCCTCAAATCCTTGGCTTGCCTGGTCTGTTTCTATGTCTAAGGTTTGATAGATAATGAATGGATAATCCTGGAATTTCTCTTGAGCTTTGGTGGTAAATAATGCCCCGATATCCGTGAATGTATATTCTGTTTGCTGGGGATTTAGATGAGGCAGGATATAGCTTGTTGTTCCTCCTGTTCCCGCTCCTATTTCCAACAACCTGATACCTCTGCTCTTGGGTAATTTTTCTATAGCTTTGGTGATGGTTTTTACTACTATTGTGTTCATCACTTTAGCTACTGTTGGCTCTTCATAAAGTTGAGTCGCTGTGGTCAAATCTCCTTGGGGGAACACTAACTCTACTGGGTTGATTGCTCCTCGTAATACTCCACTTAATTGACTACCACAACGTTCCAGTAGTGTCAATGTTGCTGCTATTTCTGGATACTGATGCCGTAAACTATGACTTTTTTGATTCGGCTTGACTGTTTCTAAGGTTTGTTCTACTTGCCACTGCTGCTGATTATATTTGAGGATTCCCTCTTCTGTTAATATTTCTAGCAAACGCATAAACAGTCGTCTGTGAGTGGGAACTATGCCTAACTTTTTGACTGTTGCATCAAATTCAAAGCTTTCTGTTGGTTGGTATGACCAACCCATTTCCTGCAATGCTTGTACTATATAATCTACGCTTAATTCTTCTAAGCTGGTGCCAATATATGCTGTTGTTTCATTATCTACTTGAATTACTAATTCTGTGAGAGTGGATGCCAAATTTTGGGCAATTTCTACAGGTGGCATCAGGAAATCTGGAGGTAGTAGTTTACCTAATATACCTTTGATTCTCCACTCTACTTCATACAACCAATTTTTGATTGATTCGGTTTCTGTTCCTTTGGCTGTGGCTATGATTTCTCCTGAAGAAAATTGGAGTTTGGGCGAGAAGTTATTGTTGGTTTCTATCCAGTAGCGTTGTCGTTGGAATGGATATGTTGGCAATGCTACTTTCTGACGAGCATAATCTTTGTCAAACCCTGACCAATCTATTTTCAATCCCTGTACATAGAGTTTTCCTAGGCTATCCAACATTTGTTGCCAATCATCTACTCCTGGGCGTAATGATGGCAACCATACTCCCACATCTTCCGGTAGACATTGCCTTCCCATCCCCAACAATATTGGTTTGGGTCCAATTTCTAGAAATATCTCATACCCTTGCTCGTTTAGAATTTCCATGCTCTGGGCAAATCTTACTGTTTGAAGCACATGACTCACCCAATATTCAGCAGTGGTAATTTCGCTACGCACCTGTTTTCCAGTGACATTTGATATTAGTGGTATTTGAGGCTGATTATAGGTTATTTCTTTGGCTACTTTTTCAAATTCTGCCAACATTGGTTCCATCAATGGAGAATGAAAAGCATGGGATACCTGTAGCTGCTTGGTGTTGAATCCTTCTGATTCTAACAATCTACAAATAGTTTCTATCGCTCCACTCTCACCTGATATTACTATACTTGCTGCTCCATTAATGGCTGCTATTGTCACCCTAGAACTATGTTCTCCTATAGCTTCTATGACTTGAGATTCTGATGCCATTACAGATACCATCTCTCCACCGGAAGGTAACTGCTGCATTAACCGCCCCCGCATGGCAATTAATTTCAGACTCTCCTTCAGACTGAATACTCCTGCCACACAAGCTGCCACATATTCTCCTACACTATGACCAATAACTACATCTGGTTTAACACCCCAAGATTCCCATAATTTATATAGGGAATATTCGAGAGCAAATAGGGCAGGTTGTGTATAAACAGTCTGATTAATTTCCCAATTATTTAATTGCTCATTTTCAGGATATATTACTCTTAAAAGAGATTTTTCTAAATAAGGTTGGAGAATGCGATCGCATTCTTCTAAAGTATTCCTGAAAATTGGTTGAGTCTCATATAAAAGCCTGCCCATATTAATATATTGTGAACCTTGGCCAGTAAATAAAAAAGCTATTCTAAGCTTTTGATAACTACTCCCTATTTCTCCTGAAAAAATCCCTGTTACTTCAGACTCAATATTCCATTGATTTAATTTAGCGATCGCTTCTGAAATGTTAGAAGATATTAATACTAATCGATGATTAAAATGTGTACGCCCTGCATTAGCAGTAAAACAGACATCTTCTAAAGCTAAATCTTGATGAGTTTCTAAGTAAGATTTATAGCGACTAACCAACTCAGTTAGAGTTGTATTTTGTTTGGCTGATAATGTTAATATATGCAGGGGGCGTTCGGGAAAATTTAGTTTTTTATCTTGTGAATGTTTAGCGTGGATGGGAACCAAACTTTCTTCTAAAATCACATGAACATTAGTTCCACTCATTCCAAAAGAACTAACTCCAGCGCGTCTTTTTTCTCCCTGAGACTTCCACTCAGTTAATGTAGTAGGAACTTCAAATGGTAACCTGTCCCAAGGAATATAAGGATTAGGCTGTTGATAATGAAGATTAGGAGGAATTTGCTGATGTTGTAAAGCTAAAACTATTTTGATTAATCCTGCCATACCAGCTGCTGCTTCTGTATGACCAATATTAGTTTTGACAGAGCCAATATATAAAGGTTG
>NZ_JAAHHG010000444.1 GCF_010692555.1 Okeania sp. SIO3B5
TAATGCTTACCATTAAACATATCAATAGCATTCGCCATAATATTCATAAAAACTTGGTTTAACTGTCCCAGAAATCCGATAATTTCAGGCAGATCTTCATATTATTTGATAATATTAATTTCTGGAAAAAATTCATTTCCTTAATTAGGGCTTGCTGATTAAATCTCAAAGCATTTAGAGATAAAGGTTTGAAGAATTTTAGGTGCTAAACAAGTAGCAGCTTTTCGGTTGATGGAGCTCAAAAAGTGAAGATTTTGGAGTCATTATGACAGAAAAAGTAAGGGTGGATTATGAATGACCAGTTCTTCAGCTAACTCCCCGTTCATCCTCAATCTTCACTACTCCCTACTCCCTACTCCCTACTCCCTACTCCCTACTCCCTACTCCCTACCATAGCAAAAAGACTTTCCATACGCAAACCCTAATTATTTTAAAGACTGTTCCAATTGTTGAGCATAATCTTTTGATTTTTGATACAGTTGTGCATTTTCTAAATAAATTGCTGCTTGAGAACACAACAGTTTCAATTAAAAATTAAGGGTAAGGGAGGCTTTTTGTCGCAAGACAATTAATACAGCTTTTATCCTAAACTAAAAGCAATAACTGACGGCTGAATACTTACTATTAAAGCTAAAAATAATACCAAGGCTTCAACTACATAAATTAAAGCTCACTATTTGAAGAAACAGAAGTAATTTCTGACTAAGTTTGAGGATATATAAATTTCCTAGCTATGAGCATTGTGATATTCTAGTAAAAATAACCTTCTCAATAATAATTGAGTTAATCCCTCGCCAAAACTGCCATTTGTCATCTAAATTGCCAATGGACTGATATTTTAACATCTTCTTGAAATCTCAACTCAATCTATCCATTTTTTAAAATCAATGAAGCCTAAGTATATTACTCTAATTATTATCACTTTTGGCCTCTTATTAGGCATTAGTTTGCTAGGAAAAAATCAAGTTTCTTTGCAAGGAAATAAAGAATTACCCCCAAGTCAAAGGAAACTATGGTCAGATTCTTCCCACCGTCAAATTTACCCTCGAACTATACAACTTATACCTCAAATTCAGGCTACCAAGCCATGGAAAATTGTGTTTGTCAGTAAAGATGGTCTCAAAGGTCATCAATTTCATCATCCAGGTAACTGTAGAAATAGCTCTTGGTGTTCTATTTGGGAAAATGCAAAACAATTTGGGGACAGTGCTGGAGTTAAAATAGAACTAGCCTATGTCCATCAAAACTGCGCTGGTATAGATGAATGTATTTCCACTCAAGTGAGATTAATTGATGATTTAATTGCACAAGATAATATTGATGGGATGATAGTTGGGCCTAGAGACTCTAACTTGCTAGTTCCAGTCATTGAAAAAGCTATTTCAAATAAAATTCCAGTAGTTATTATTGACACTCCTCTCAATACAACAAAAACTCTCACTCAAGTTCTAGTTAGCGATCGCAAACTAGGAGAAGAAATTGGTAATTGGGTGGTACAACAATTAAAAGGGGAAGGCAAAGTTCTCATAATAAACGGACCAAAAAATCAATATAATGCCTCCGAACGCAAAAAAGGAATTTTATCTGGACTACAAACTGGAAATATTACTATCCTAGATATAGAAGAAACTGACTGGACAAAACCAGAAGCAAAAGCGATCGCTAAAAAATGGCTCAAGCAGTTTTCGGATATTGATGCCATAATTACAGTTAGTGGCAATCTTGCTTTAGGGGTGCTGGAAGAGATTAAAGCACAAAAACGAGAAGGAATCTTAATTACCAGTTTTGATAATTATCCTGAAGTTAAAAATGCTATTGTTACAGGAGATATTAGTACAACGGCAGATTCAGGATTAAACTCTCAAGGCTCCCTTGCAGTAAAAGTGCTGGTCGAATATCTGGAAAATAATCAATCTTTTCCTAGTATTGTTTATGCTCCAAAACTAGAATTACTAACAGCAGAACAACTTATACAGTTTCACGGAAGTCAAAAGTCAAAAGTCAAAAATCAAAAGTAAGATTTTAAATGTTTGTTACAAATGGTAGAAGTAAGAAAGAAGGAAGAGGGAAGAAGGGTTCAATAATTAATAATTGATAATGGATAATTGATAATTACCTCTCCCTAAAAGCTATGCTTTATAAACATCTTTCTTAACATAAAACTTGACAAAAATATTATTTGATGTTTGGAAGTCTGAAAGCTCCTAGTGTCGTTGCGATCGCAAGGACAAAAAACAACTTTTAGGAATACAAAAGTTAGTCAGTTTGTCAAAGCTTGTAAAACCAACAAAATGCTCGTAAGCTTTTGATAATAAGCATTATCCACTTTTGTAAAGAATTTTGCTTATAATGGATAGTTGAAAGAGGAGGGTTTAAACCTGAATTATTGAATTATTGAATTATTGAATTATTAATTCTTCGGTAAATCTTGAAAAAAAGGAAAAAACGATAGAAATAACTATCTACAATGAACTGGATAAGCTATTTTTAAGTATATGATCAATATCTACCTTTTCGTAGATTTTTTTTAAAAAATTGGTATTATTTGTAATATTAAAAACAATGTCTAAGCTGGGAAAGAATATTTCACTTAGTCAAAGACTACATCACAAAGTTCTTGTTTTGAGTTTTCTAGCATTAGCAGGAATGGCAGGAACTTTTGTTAGTAGTATTCTTGGTCGTTTACATGTCGTCCGTAGTGATTTTGAGAAAACGAGTATTTTAGCTGTAGAAACTTTTGAAAGATTTTTTATCGAATTAGAAAGTAGCCTTAAATCAAGTCAATATGTAATTCAAGGAAAGAGTGATCCACGACTATTTTTATTATCATTTTTATCTCAACATGAATATGTGACTCAGATATTTATTACTGACCTTCAAGGAGAAATAATTGCCCAAGAATCCTATTTTGCTGATAAACAAGAAAATAATAGTTTGACTGTCAAATCCTACATAGACAATATGCAGGGACAAGATTTTTATCTCAGTCAGGTCATCTATCAACAAGGAGAATCTTTTATTTATGCTGGGGTTCTTATTGCCAACCAAATAGGTTCATTAGATCGAGCTTTGTTAGTCAAAATTAATTTAACAGAACTTTGGAGTAAAGCTTTAGATATTAATGTGGGTAATAATGGTTATATTTACCTTGTAGATGAAACCAATAACATTATTATTTATCCCAATAGAAAATATATAGGGACTGAGATAGTCGATGGGAAAACTGGTAATAAATCTGCTCTTAATAAAGCTAATTATCATTTAGTTCTGTCTAAATCTCTTACTGGTAGTTTTGTTTTGTCATGTACTAATTTACTGAGGACTGTTCCTTGGTATGTTGTTGTCGAGCAACCAGTAAATGAATCATTAAAACCTATATTATGGATCACAGAGATTTTAATGCTAATTGTCCTGGTTTTATTACTTTTATTGCTGGATATTATTCGATTTACTAAAAATCGTCTCATATTACCTTTAACAGCTATTAAAGAAATGCTTCAAGAGACAACTCAAGGAAAAATAATTGACTTAAAAACAATGAAGAGTTTGCTAGATATTTTTTCTGTTAAATCCGATGATGAATTAACTAACTTTGCTAATTTTCACCTCCAGCTACAAAAAACAAAACAAGAAATTGAGCAATTAAATCAAGAATTAGAACAACGAGTATCAGAACGAACTGCTCAGTTAGAAGCAGAAATACGACGGCGGAAAAAAGCCCAAAAACAAATTATCCATATTGCTTTACATGATTCTTTAACAGGATTACCTAATCGTACTTGGTTGATAGAAAAAATCTCTGAGGAATTAGTTCGTACTAGAGAAAACACAGGATATCAATTTGCTTTGTTATTTTTAGATGGAGATCGTTTCAAATTAGTTAATGATTCCCTCGGGCACAGTATTGGCGATCGTTTATTAGTAGCTGTAGCTCAAAGACTAAACAAGGAATTACCCAGTGAATGTGATGTAGCTAGATTGGGTGGAGATGAATTTACAGTCTTAATTGAGGATGTTAAAAATCTCCAACACGCAAAAGCGATCGCACAAAAATTACTCACTATTTTCAACCAACCATTTAAGTTAGAGCAACAAAGAATTATCTTTGGTTTTAGCATTGGTGTTCTCTTAAGCGATTTAACCTATGACGATCCAAATCAAATGTTAAGAGATGCCGATCTGGCAATGTATGCAGCTAAAGCTCAAGGTTCAGGAATTTATCATGTTTTTGATGAGTTGATGCGCCAACAAAGTATAGAAAGAATGTGTTTAGAGACAGATTTGCAACAAGCGGTCTCCCTAAATCAGCTTTATGTGAACTATCAACCAATCATCAATTTTGCTACGGGTAAACTAGCAGGGTTTGAAGCTTTAGTTCGCTGGCAACATCCTGAATTAGGATTTGTCTCGCCAGGAATATTTATTCCGATTGCAGAAGAAATAGGATTAGTTGCAAAAATAGACCGGTGGGTTTTGAAGCAAGCTTGTCAACAAATGGTTTTTTGGCAAAAAGAATTAAATATTCCAGTTTCTTTTGTTATGGGAGTTAATCTCTCTAGAAGACAATTTGCCGATCCCAATATGATACCTCATATTGATGCTATTTTATCGGATACTGGTTTATCTCCTCAATATCTAAAACTAGAAATTACAGAGACTGCAATTATTGATAATCCTCAAAGTGCAAAGATCGTATTAGAAGAATTAAAATCAAGATCGATAAGCTTGGCGATCGATGACTTTGGAGTTGGTTATTCTTCTTTAAGCTATCTCCATCAATTTCCCGTACATACTCTTAAAATAGATCGATCTTTCGTTTGTAAACTACAAACTGATAAAAGTATTGAACCGATTCTGATGGCAATAGTGACGATGGCACATAATTTAAACATGACCATTATTGCTGAAGGTATTGAGGAAAATATTGAGCGGTGTAAACTACAATCCCTAGGTTGTGAAATGGGACAAGGATATTTATTCTCTAAACCTTTAGGTGTCAAAGAAGCGACTCAGTTTATTATAAAAAACAGGCGTTGATGAATTTAGCTATGATGTTCGTGCTTAGGGAATAGGGAATAGGGAATAGGTAGGGTTTGCTGAAAAAATTGGTTGGTGGGGGTAGGACACGGGGACGCGGAGAATGGGGGACGCGGGGACGCGGAGAATGGGGGACGCGGAGAATGGGGGACGCGGGGACGCGGAGAATGGGGGACGCGGAGAATGGGGGACGCGGAGAATGGGGGACGCGGAGAATGGGGGACGCGGGGACGCGGAGAATGGGGGAACAGACAACGGTTTCGGTCATTTTATGTGAAGAAATTTTCTTGAATTTCAGCAAAAAATTTCAGTGTTTTGAGGCAAATAAGAGCCATAAACTTGGAGATAAATTGAATACAAAAAGCTCTTATATCATGTCCGGTTGAATAGTTATACTTAGGAGGAAGGAAGGCAGCTATGCTGCTATGCTGAGGGCAGAAGGAAAAGAAAGATTCAAAGGGGAGAAGTTTTTTTATCACTAATTAGGGTTTGCTGAAAAAATCTTATGGGTGAGGGTAGGAGACAGGAGACAGGAGACAGGAGACAGGAGAAATAGGAATGATATCATGTCCGGTAGCATCGGAGCGTGTATAAAATTAAGGTGAAAAAAGGAGAAAACCTTCTGCCTCCTGCCTCCTGCCTCCTGCCTTCCTTCCACCAAAGTCTAATTATTCAACCGGACATGATATGAGCGAGGAGGTAGGGGTAAGAATTGTAATAATGATTTTTATGCCCAACTATGCACCTAAAATACTAACTTTTTGAGTGTTTTAGACTGAAACAGGTCTACTTTTCAAAGGCCCTAAAAAGGCTAAAACCTTTATTTGTAAATGCTTTGATATTTAATCAGCAAGCCCTAATTATCCGGACATGATATTAAGCCTTAGCTCTCCTGACTTTTAACTTTATTCAGCAAACCCTAGGTAGGGACGTTCCATGGAACGTCCCTACTTGATTACGGTTCGCCCAAATATCTTAATTCAATGACAAATTCAGTACCTTTACCCAACTGTGAATAACAACTTAACTTTCCATCATGTTTGTCTTCCACAATTTGACGAGCGATCGACAGTCCTAAACCTGTCCCTTTCCCCACTGCTTTCGTTGTAAATAGATGGTTAAATATTCGATTTTTCACTTTTTCAGACATTCCACAACCATTATCTTGAATGCTAATTTTGACCATTTTAGTTACAGAATCTAACTTTGTTGTTAACATAATTTTATAGGGATTTTGCTTTATTTCTGTCATTGAACGTGCTTCGCTCATCTCATCAAACACATCAATAGCATTAGCAATAATATTCATAAACACTTGGTTTAACTGTCCTGGAAATCCCAGAATTTGTGGCAAATCTCCATAGTCTTTGATAATATTAATTTCTGGACGAAATTCATTCCCTTTCAACCGATGTTTGAGAATTAACAAAGTGCTATCAATTCCTTCATGCAAGTCAAAAGTTACTTTTTGTTCTTGATCGCAACGAGAGAAAATACGCATTGATTTACTAATCTCGGCAATGCGGTTAACCCCTGTTTTCATCGAACCAATCATTTCCGGTAAATCTTCTAACACATATTCCAGTTCAATTTCTTCAGCATGGGTAGTCACAGTTTCCCCTGGTGGATGATTTTGTTGATAGATTTCTAAATGTTCCAAGACATCTTGTATTGCTTCCTCCACTTGACTAATATTACCCGAAACAAAGCCTAAAGGATTATTAATTTCATGGGTAATACCCGACATCATTTGCCCTAGAGCTGACATTTTTTCACTTTGTACTAACTGTACTTGTGCCTCTTGTAATTCTTTTAAAGACTGTTCTAATTGTTGAGCATAATCTTGAGACTTTTGATACAGTTGGGCATTTTCTAAGGAAATTGCTGCTTGAGAACACAACAGTTTCAATACTTCAACTCGTTGTTCAGTAAATGCTCCTGTTGCTAAGTTATTTTCTAAATATAGAATCCCTAAAAAGTCTCTGCGACTGCATAACGGCAAGCATAATAAACTCTGCGGTTGATGCTGCATGAAATAGTCATCGGATGCGAATTGAGTTGGAAATGAAACTTCATCAAGATTGAGCGGTTCTAAACGGCGTTTGACTAAGTTAATTACACTCAGAGGAACAACTAAACTCTTTTCAACCGGAACAGATTTTTCAGTGCAATAAATTGTTTCATTATCATTGGAGTTGTGAGTGGAAATAGCTTGAACTGTTAATTGTGATGCTTGAGATAAGATTAAAACTCCTTTGGTTGCACCTGCATTTTCCATCATCACTTGCATTAACTGAGAAATTAATTGATTCAGTTCAATTTCACTTGATAACGCTTGGGATGCTTTGATGATGCTGGTAAAGTCCAGTGCATCTGAAACTCCTGTAGTATTGCTGTTAATTGTGGCTTGAGTGTAACTATCTGTATTTCCTGAACTGGCAATAGTTTTGAAGGGGTTTAGGCTAATTTTCTGTTTTTCTAAAATGGGTGCTAAAAGTTGAGGATAACGTTGTTCTAAATCTTTGATTTTGGCTTGAGTTCCCCAATGAGAATAGCAATAGTAGGCATCTATCATGTAAGCTTGAGCAAATTTTTCTTTACCCCATTCTAGATAGAATTTAGCAGCTAGTTCGTTAGCTAAAGCTTCTTCTTGGATGTATTCATTTTCTTTTGCACCTGCAATCGCTTTGTCATAAAGTTCTATTGCTTCTAATTTTTGACCTAAAACTCGATACTTTTCTGCTTCTATTAAATCTACCTTATGTTGATGATTCATGGGGGCGTATTTTGCCCAGTGCTGTTGAAGTTGGGTTTGATTTTGTTCCACTCGTTGGAATAGTTCTGATGTCTCCGCTGATAATGAATCCAAAGCAGCTAAAGCAGTCAAAGAATCATAGAAATAAAATGCAGGTTCCACAACTATTCCAGGAGCAGCTATTAAGTAACGCTTGACCTCAACTGCTTGGTTTTGAGCAGATTCAATTTCCCCAAATAGGTAACACAGCATTAACTTATAGATATAGAAGACATATAAACCATAAAAATCTTGAGCTTCGAGTAATTGAGCCAAAATTTCTGTTTCTTGAAAAGTTTCCCCAGACAAAATACTCGGATGCAACCCGTTCCCCTGCAAATTTAAAATCGATTGCCAGTAAATGCGAAACCAATTAACTGTTATTAATTGATTGAATTGCACTAACGCATTAAAGTAAGCGTGAGTCTCCTGCTCCAAAGTTGAAAGGAGCTGACCGCACCAAAAAGAATTCAGACAAAAACCATGGGCGCAATATCCCGCAAATTCTTGATTTCCAACTTCTAGACCACTTGTAA
>NZ_JAAHHG010000445.1 GCF_010692555.1 Okeania sp. SIO3B5
TATGAAGAAAAAGAACAAGTTAAAATAACTCTTAATCAATGGTTGGATAGTAGCGATATTAGTTGGCAACCTGTACGGGAGGAATTAATTTATGTGCTGACTTCTATCGGAACTTCTGATTCAGAAATTCGCTTATTTTTAGATATTCAAAATCCTAATTTATGCCGCATTCCTTGGCAAGAATGGAATTTATTTCAGTCTCGTTTCCCTCAAACAGAAATTGCTATTAGAGTTAGAGGTAAAGGAAAGTTTAGACGACCTCGTAAATCTTCAAAAGTAAGAATTATCCTCATAGTTGGCAAGAGTGATGGTATTAATACACAGTTAGATTTAGAAGTAATTCAAAAGTTAAAAGAAAAGGGTGCAGAAGTAAGATTTTTAAATCAACCAACACAGGAAAATTTATCTGATGCTTTGCGGGAGGAACCTGGTTATCATATATTGATTTTTGCCGGGCATAGTTGTAGTAAAGAAGATGGTTCAATTGGTTGGATATATTTGAATGAGCGGGATAAATTAAGTATTAAAGAGTTTAAAAATTCTTTGAGATATGCAATAGATAATGGGTTGCAGTTGGCAATTTTTAATTCTTGTGATGGTTTGGGTTTAGCAAATCAGTTGGCGAAGCTTGGTTTATCACGAATTATTGTTATGCGAGAACCTGTTCCTGACTTAGTGGCAGTGAAGTTTTTAGAGTATTTTTTCGCAGAATTTGCCAATAATAAATCTCTGTTTAAATCTATGAGAATAGCTCGAGGAAGATTAGAACATTTTGAGTCTGAATATCCAGGAGCAATGTGGTTACCTACTCTTTGTATTCAGGAAACAGCTTTGTCTCATTCTCTGAGTTGGCAGCAGTTAATTTATCCCAATTCATCGCAGAAACTTATCGATAAGTTTAAGCTTCCTTTGGGGCTGACAGCAGGAATTTTGTTGGTAATTTTGGCGATAAATGTAGTTAAAAATAAATTCACTGAAACTAAAGTTATCGAGATACAGCCAGAAATTTTACAGAATATTAGTCAGGGGGAAAAATTGTTAATTTCTTCCGATAAAAATCCGGCAAAAGAAGAAGGAATTGAACAATTTTATAATGGTAACTTTGCTCAGGCGATCGCTCAATTTCGCCAGTCTCTCCAAGTCAATAAAAATGACGCGGAAACTTTAATTTATTTGAATAATGCCATTGCTCAACAAAAATCTGCTACAAATATTGGGCAAAAGATAGAAATAGCAGTTAGTGTTCCTATTCGTCAAGAGTCAGATATTTCCCAGGAATTTTTGCGAGGAGTTGCTCAAGCTCAAAGCGAATTTAATTGTGGTTTACCGGAAATTTCTCTAGCTATTAAAAATCCTGAAAGTCAACTAAATTGCTCTGGTAGTTTCAATGATAAATTTTTAAAAGTTACTATTGCTGATGATGAATATCTGCCAGAAACTGCAGAAAAAATTGCTCAAGTTTTAGTAGCAAAGTCAGAAATCATTGCCGTTATTGGTCATTCTTCTAGTGATATGACTTTACAAGCAGGAGAGATTTATAACAAAGCAGAATTAGTAGTAATTTCTCCTACTAGCACCTCAATTGAATTATCAAACTTTGGCAAATTTGTATTTAAAATTTCCCCTAACGATCGCCTAGCAGCTCAAGCTCTATTCAATTATTTGAATCAACAAAATTGGACAGATAAAAAAATAGCAGTTGCCTATATACCTGGTAATAGTTATAGTCAGTCTTTAACTCAAGAATTTAATAAATTACTGCCAGAAAAATTTGTATATAAGTGCAATATTTCCTCGGGAAATTTTAGTGCCAGTGACTGTGTAGAAGAAGCACAAAATCGAGGAGCAGAAATAATGTTTTTAGTCCCGGCCACAGACAGAAGTTTGGGTAATATAATTGGTATAATTAATAATCCTAAAGAGTTAAAATTATTGGGTGGAGATTCTGTTTATAATCCCAGGGTATTAAAAGATGCTGGGCAACAAGCATACCGAGCAAATTTAACCCTTGCTATTCCTTGGCATAGTCGCTCTAACTCTGAATTTAATCAAACAGCTAGAAAATTTTGGAATGCAGAAATTAATTGGCGTACTGCTACATCTTATGATGCTACTCAAACTATTATTAAAGCTGTGGATAAAATGACGAGAAATTACTCTCGTCAACAGTTACAAAGAATCTTATCTAATCCCGATTTTTCCCTAGACGGGGTAACTGGAAAAATTAGATTTAACGAGTTAGGCGATCGCCAGTTTCTCGAGAAGCATAAACCACTATTAGTTCAAGTTAAACCTAGTGTTAAATCTGGAAAATATGAATTTGTAATTCTAGAGGAATGAATAATGAATAATTGATAATGGATAATTGATAATGGATAATGGATAATGGATAATTGATAATTGATAATTGATAATTGATAATTGATAATGAATAATTACCTGTCTCTTTTAGGGCTATGCTTTATAAACATCTTTCTTAAAATAAAACGTAGATATTATAGAGAAGTTATGTATTTGCTATTCAATGCAGATTTCAGGAGAGTAAACCTATTTAATTAGAGGCTTTTCTCCCCCCACCTCCCCATCCCCCCATCCTCCCATCTCCCTATCAGAAAAGGGTTTTAGGAGTTCCTTATAAGGGATAGCTTTTAACCTGAATTATTTAATTAATAATCATTAATTATTAATTACTCAGTAAAAATACTTTTTTCCTATTCCCTATTCCCTATTCCCTGTTCCCTATTCCCTGTTCCCTATTCCCTATTCCCTATTCCCTAAAACCGATAATTTTTTGACTTTATTCAAAATTGATATTTACCCGATAAAATGACTCAACAAAATATTTGGCATAAATTTATTCACCGAGCAAAGCTACCCTTAGAATTGGCAGGATTATTCATTGCAGTTATTCTCCTATTCCAGGATGTAGGAAAAGTAGTAACTCCCATTTTCAATCAAGAGGTTCTAAACATTAATAATAGTATTGGAGAAAAAACCATGTTTCCTTCTGGGGAAATATCCGCAGAAAAAGAATTAGGAATGAGAGAGATAAAAGAGAAAAGATTTAACAGTGCTATTTCCTATTTTCGCAAATCTCTTAATTTCAAAAAAAATGACCCAGAGACAGTAATTTTTTTGAATAATTCCATCGCTCAAGCAAAAAAAGTCAATCAAAGTAGAAAAATATTAGAAATAGCAGTTAGTATTCCTGCTCATGGAGAAGCTAATGTTGCAGCAGAAATTTTACGGGGAGTTGCTCAAGCTCAAAGTGAATTTAATTGTGGTTTGGCTGAAATTTCTCTAGCTATCAAAGATACTCAACATCAATTAAATTGCCAAGGTAGTCTGAATGGGAAATTTTTACAAGTCACAATTGTTGACGATAAAAATGAGCCAGAAACTGCTAAAAAAGTTGCTAAATATTTAGTCAAACAAAAAGATATTATTGCTATTATTGGTCACTACTCTAGTCCAATGACTCTCAGTGCGGGAGAAATTTATCACAAAAATAAATTAGTAGCAATTTCTCCTACTAGCACCTCAACTATATTATCAAATTTTAGTAAGTTTGTATTTAAAATTTCTCCTAGCGATAAACTAGCTGCCCAAGCTTTATTTGAGTATTTAGAGGAACTTGGAAAATCTCAAAAAGTAGCAGTAGCTTATGTAAAAAATAATGAATATAGTGAATCTCTGAAGCAAGAATTTGAAACACTCTTACTACCGAAAAAAATTGTACATCCATGTTACTTGAATGCTGGAAATTTTAGCGCTCAAGATTGTATTGAACAGGCAAAAAATCAAGATGCCGAAGCAATGTTATTAGTTCCGACAACTGAAACTCTGACTAATGCCATTGGAGTAATTGATAATGCTAAAGGATTAAAATTATTAGGGGGAGATTCTATCTATAATTATCGAGTTGTAAATGATGCTGGAGAAGAAGCAGCTCAGAATAATTTGACAGTTGCTATTCCTTGGCATCGTCACCCTAACTCTCAATTTAATCAAACAGCTCAAAAGTTTTGGAATGCTGAAATTAATTGGCGTACTGCTACATCTTATGATGGAGCAAAAACTATTATTAAAGCTCTGGATAAAAGTAATGGTAATTATTCCCGTAAAAAATTACAAAGAATTTTATCTAGTGGTGATTTTGATGTAGAAGGAGTAACAGGAAAAATTAGATTTAATGAGTTAGGCGATCGCCAGTTTCTCGATATAGATAAATCAGTATTAGTTCAAGTAAAACCTAATGCTGAATTTGGCACATATGAATTTATTATCCTGGAGGAGGGCAGTTCAACAATTAATAATTAATAATTAATAATTAATAATTACCTCTCCTGGAAAAGAAGAGGATTGATTCAAAGGAAAATTTTTTCTTGTTTATCCCTTTAAAGGAGATGCTTTAAACCTTATATATGTTAATGAAAACCGCTATAATTAGGGTTTGCGTATGGAAAATCTTTTTGCTCGGGTAGGAGACAGGAGACAACCCACCCCTCGCCCCTCCCCCTCCCAGGAGGGGAACAGGAGAAATGGGAATTTAGAAGAGGTAGGAGAAAGAATTGTCTCAAGATTGTTGTGCCCAACTATGCGCCTAAAATACGCTCCTTTTTGAGCATGAAGAGCTGAAAACCAAGGTATTTCAGACCCAAAAAGGCTAATGTCTTTATATGTCAATGCTTTTAGATTTAATCAGCAAGCCCTAATTATTCGGTAACTAGCACAATTTTTGTATTTCATATTACTTTTTCCTTCTTACTTCTTACTTCTTACTTTTGACTTTTGACTTTTGACTTATAACTTACTTCTTACTTCTTACTTCTTACTTTTGACTTTTGAATTACTTACTTTTGAATTACTTACTTTTGACTTTTGACTTTTGACTTATAACTTATAAGTTCCTTCTTACTTTTGACTTTTGACTTTTGACTTATAACTTATAAGTTCCTTCTTACTTTTGACTTTTGAATTACTTACTTTTGAATTACTTACTTTTGACTTTTGACTTTTGACTTTTGAATTACTTACTTTTGACTTTTGACTTTTGACTTATAACTTATAAGTTCCTTCTTACTTTTGACTTTTGAATTACTTACTTTTGAATTACTTACTTTTGACTTTTGAATTACTTACTTTTGAATTACTTACTTTTGACTTTTGAATTACTTACTTTTGAATTACTTACTTTTGACTTTTGACTTTTGACTTATAACTTATAAGTTCCTTCTTACTTTTGACTTTTGAATTACTTACTTTTGAATTACTTACTTTTGAATTACTTACTTTTGAATTACTTACTTTTGACTTTTGACTTATAACTTATAAGTTCCTTCTTACTTTTGACTTTTGAATTACTTACCTTTGAATTACTTACTTTTGAATTACTTACTTTTGACTTTTGAATTACTTACTTTTGAATTACTTACTTTTGACTTATAACTTATAAGTTCCTTCTTACTTTTGAATTACTTACTTTTGACTTTTGAATTACTTACTTTTGAATTACTTACTTTTGACTTTTGAATTACTTACTTTTGAATTACTTACTTTTGACTTATAACTTATAAGTTCCTTCTTACTTTTGACTTTTGAATTACTTACTTTTGAATTACTTACTTTTGAATTACTTACTTTTGACTTTTGAATTACTTACTTTTGAATTACTTACTTTTGACTTATAACTTATAAGTTCCTTCTTACTTCTTACTTTTGATTTTTGACTTTTGACTTTTGACTTTTGACTTTTGACTTTTGACTTTTGAATTACTTACTTTTGACTTTTGACTTTTGAATTTTGACTTCCTTTAGGATGTAACTATGAGTATTGTTAAGATTAAACTTCTCGAAACTGAAGTCCCTGGATTTCATGTAACTCTCACTGCCAACGATGGTAAATTTGATTCTATTGATGGTTTTTTACCAGCTTTACCACCAGAATTAGAATCATCATTGAGTAATTGGCAGTTAGCCTATCACCAATTAGAAAAAATTCGTAAAATCTCTACTAGAATTAGTCCCAAAAAAACTATTTCTTTCTCCAGTTCAGAACAAAGAAAACTGGTAAAAACTCAAATTAATAAATGGCTAGATTCTGACGATAGTCGATGGCGACCAATCCGAGAAGAATTAATTTCCGTATTTAGTTCATTACAAAACTCTGAGTCAGAAATTCGTGTATTTCTAGATGCAAAAAACCCTAAATTACGACGACTACCTTGGCAAGAATGGGGTTTATTAGCATCTCGCTTTCCTCAAGCAGAAATTGCTATAAGAGTCAGAGGAAAAGGTGCATTAAAACCTTCTCCTAATCATGGCAAATTCAGAGTGCTTTTAGTAGTAGGAAAAAGTGCAGGAATTAATACCAATTTAGATGTAGAAATAGTGCAAAAATTACAAGAAAAAGGAGCAGAAATTATATGCTTAAAACAGCCCAGTAGAGAAAAATTTGCTAATACTCTCAGAGAAGAATCAGGTTATCATATCTTTATTTTTTCCGGTCATAGTCGTAGCGAAGAAGATGGTTCAATTGGCTGGATTTCTCTCAACGATAGTGATGAATTAAGCATTGATGAATTTAAGAATTCTCTCAGATATGTAATAGATAAAGGACTACAATTAGCAATATTTAATTCCTGTGATGGTTTAGGATTAGCTAGTCAATTAGCTCAGTTAAGTTTACCTCGCAGTATTGTCATGCGAGAACCCATACCTGATGAAGTAGCAGTCAAATTTTTAGAATATTTCTTTGAGGAATTTACTAAAAATAAATCCTTATTTAGTTCTGTTCATGCTGCTAGAGAACGTCTGGAATATTTTGAATCTGATTATCCAGGAGCAATGTGGTTACCAACAATATGTATTCGAGAGTCAGCATTAGATAAACCTTTAACTTGGCAACAAATTACTGCCAACTTAACCCAGCCTCCCCAAACTTCATTCCTGAATAAAAAAAGTTTCTTATTATTAGGAGCAATAAGTTTATTGATTATTGGTGGGGTAATTTTCTCGCTGATTAGTGGAGAAAAAACACCAGAAAAAGATGTAGACAATTCTCCCTGTCCCCAACAACCAATCCAAAATAAACCCCCCACAGAAAATCAAATCAAATCTGTCAAATGTTTTGCTTATGTTCCTGATGTTCCTAATGGTAAATGGCTACATGGAGCTAGTACAACCTGGGCACCAATTCGCGGTAAAATAAATCCGAAAATCCAAGAAATTTTTCCAGAATTTAAGTTAACTTATAAAAAACATTCTAGTTTGCCTCCTGGTTCAGGAACTGGAATTAAAATGCTATTAGAAGGTCAAATTTCTTTTGCTGAATCTTCACGGCCTGTGACAGATACTGAGTTGAAAATTGCCAGAAATAGAGGTTTTCAACTAAAGCAAATTCCTGTTGCTATGGATGGTATTGCTATAGTAGTTCATCCTGAACTTGATGTGGAAGGTTTAACTTTAAAACAACTCCAAGAAATCTATACAGGTAAGATTCAAAATTGGAGTGAAATAGGAGGGCCTAATATTGAAATTATTCTCTATACTCGTCCTTTTAATAGTGGTACAACTCCTTTCTTTCAAGAAAACATTTTAGGTAAAAAAGAATTTGCTGAAAATGTAGCTGTGGTTCCCACTACTACTCAAGCTTTACGAGAGATAACTGCAAATAAAGGAGGAATTTATTTTGCCACAGCTTCAGAAATTATTCCTCAGTGTGGCGTGAAACCTTTATCAATTGGCTATCAATCAGGAGGTACTTTTGTTCCTCCTTATAAAGGTGAATTTGTGCCACCAGAAAATTGTCCTGAACAGCGTAACCAACCAAATTTAGAAGCATTTGAAAATGGAACATATCCGATTTCGAGACGGTTATTTGTGATTGTGAAAAAAGATGGTTCTTTTGATGAAAAAGCTGGAGAAGCTTATGGAAAATTGCTGTTGACAGATGAAGGGCAAAAATTAATTGAAGAAACTGGATATAGTCCTATTCGTTAATGTTTTGAAGAAGGAAGGAGGAAGAAGGAAGAAGGAAGAGGGAAGAAGGAGTGCAATAGATGTAGGTTGGGTGGAACGGAGTGTTAGCGGAGCTTATCTGAAAGATAAACCCAACATAACCTTATACGATTTCTCCATGAAGTTGCACTGAACAACAATTATTAAGCGCATTGTTACAGAGAAATCGTATTACTATTGTTGGGTTTATCCTAACGGATAAGCTGGCGCTAACGTTCCTCAACCCAACCTACGCCTGGTTTTTAGTCTAAAATCCTCAAAAAGA
>NZ_JAAHHG010000446.1 GCF_010692555.1 Okeania sp. SIO3B5
GGCTTGCTGATTAAATATCACGCGTCTTGACTGGTTTTGGTTTTACCCTTTTCAGGTACTAAGGGAGTACCAGCTTTTAGGTGGTAATGGTTCAATTAGGAGCGTATTTTGGGCAACATAGGGGAAGAAAATCACTTTTACGATTCTTCTGACTACCTCTTCTATAATTCCCATTCCTCCTGACTTCAGCGATTCTGGCTTCCTACCCCTGCCACTCATGCTTTCCATACGCAAACCCTAATTATACCGATGCTACCGGATTTGATATTAGACCATAGTAGAAACTTTTTCTCCAAGCTCTCTAAAAGAATTGTAGTTATTAGCTTGTGTTCGACTTTCCTGAAAACCGCTGTGATTTTGCGCGATCGCCTCTTTAAGTTGAGATTAAAAATTTTGATTGGCGATCGCTCTAAGAACAAAATTATAGATCGAGCATTATTTAGGCATTTATGGAATATTTTATCTTGAAGATAAATTTTGCTACCATATAAAAAATAAATCTGTCAATGGCTATAATTGCTTAAGCACAGATACCTATTCTAAATTTGTTTTTTTGAGATTTATTCAACCGTAGAGAAAGTATAAATTTTTGCACCCTATATTGACGAAAAATAGAAGGTTGTGGCTTTTTTTAGATAAAATTTCTTCTTTTTAAATACAACATTGGCACAATAGACTATGTATCTGTATGATACCAAATCGCTGAAATAACGCAAGTTCGTGAAATATTTTGTAATAATTTGGGAAAAATCAGGAATTGTTGAATTGGAATGTTTAATTGTTTTATTGGAATAAAAAATTTTAATGGCTGATTTGATAAGTTAAACCTATATTTCTCCTTCTTGTCTAATTGTTGCTTTGAAACGACTTTTTGATGATTAGCGATCGCTTTCCTGAGAAGAAAGTGAAAATTTTGGTAGCAGTTGTGAAAGGTTAGAGATTTTAGTTGGCGATCGCTCAATTTAGCAGGCGTTGCATAAATGCGCTTGGGATTTTAATACTTTTGTGGAAGTGGAAGTGGAATGGGCATCTTGCCCGTTCCTGATATTTTCACCGCAGGCAGGATGCCTGCCTCCACATATTTTCACCGCAGGCAGGGACAGGCAGGATGGAGACAGGCAGGATGCCTGCTCCCACTTACCACTTATATCCATCCAGCCCCTCAGCAATGCTATTTAACAAGTACAAAATATAGCAGAAGGCAAAAGAAAAAATTTGGTTTTGTCTGAGTTTTAAACTTTTGATATATCCTCACCTTTCCTGTAACTGTTATATGCTTGAAAAATTTTCTGGCAGTTGCTCTAAATCCCAAACCAAGGGAAAAATTGTTGGTGTTTAAGTTGCAGATTTAGTATCAACATTGTCACGACACTTCATGGAAAAGCCACATACATAATAGAGGGGTTCAACAAGTCTTAAATCAGTACGAACATCCTCTAATAAATACATTGGTCTTCAGTTGAGGTAAATATTCTATGAAACAGCAGTTTTCTATCTGGCAAATTACCTTTCCACTTTGCGGAGTCCTTATTTTTTCTATTGGAGCTTTAACCACAATTCACATGATTAACGGTCGATACCTTTTTCATCTTGAAGTAACTCCTAAAGGAATGAAAATTACGACCGATGTAGATAAAAGAAATAGTGATAGTGATTCTGTTAAGGAAATTAAGGTTGATATTCAGGAAGAAGTTAAGAAGGAGGATAAAATCACAGTTCTTGAGTAATTAAATGAGTTTTGTTTATTGGTCAGCTCTCTCAAGATTATGGGAGAGTATTTTATCCATAAATTCAGTAATTTGGGAATTGATTTAGAAATTACTTTCTTTGGCTTCTGATTATCAAGTCTGTTAGATATCTAATCAGAAAAACAGTCTATTGTAGGTTGGGTTAATAAACTTAGGTTGCTTCCCAAAGGTTAACCCAACAAAAAATATATTTGTTGGGCTGAACCTAATTTGCCTAGCTACAACATCATTCGGCAGGAAATGCTTACATCTTAATTAACAAAAAATTCTTTACCCCTTGTTTTTTGCTTCTCATAATAGTCGAGCTTTTCTTCAGTCAGTAAACCTAAATCCTCATAAACTAAGCGATCTATTTTTTCAATCCAATAATTTAGTAAATCGTCTGATTCTGCTCTTTCAAGTATTTTTTCCATTTGTTCGGCTTCATGTTTAGATAACTCTGAGAGATTTGTCAATTCATAATAATGTTGAAGTAGACTTTTTGGCTTTGAAGCGAGGCGTTTAAACTTTTCAGTTTCTATAGGCGATAATAATTTGGTCAAGCCACCCTCAAAATTGGCATGATAAAGCAGATGTTGATTTTTGAAATATCTGATTAACTACAGACATCATGTATTTATTTTGCTCTTCTGAGCGAGTAATTTGTTTCTCTCTTTCTGCCAGCTCTATCTGATAACTATTCCCAACTCGGAGGAACTTCTGCGGGATTTTGACAAATAACTGGCAACCAACTAGCACCAGGAAATTTATCTTCCATTACTTGTAATTTTTCCCTCGCTTCTCGCACAGAAACATATAAAGATTTACCACTAGCAAATAACTCCAGAAAATTCTGCAAAAATTTCTGAGCAACTACATCTGCTACTTCTTCTCGCATCACAATAATTGCCGGAATATGTAACCTAGCAAATTGTCTGGCTAAACCTAATCCATCGCAAGAATTGAAAATCGCTAATTTTAGACCTTTCCTGATAGTTGTTGCTAGGGAATTAGAAAATTCCTCTATTGTTATTGTTATTTGATTTCCTAAATCAAAATATCCAGTACTCCCATCAGGCTTACTTTGACTATGACCAGAAAAACAAAGAATATCCCAACCTTTTTCATCCCATAATTTTTCATCTAGTGCTTGGCGACTTGGTTTAACTAAAGAAACAATTTCTGCTTCTGTTGAGAAATTAGACAAATATTGTTTATCTGCTTCAACATTTATGCCTTTGTCATCTCCAAAAATTGCTAAGATGCGGATTTTTTCCCGAGTAATATGTAACTTTTCTACTCGGTTTGCTTCTGGTAGAGCTATGGCAGTTTCAGCCAATTGATAATCTGAGAAAAAATTCCATAAGTGCCAGGGAAGGCGTTGGATTAAATTATCTTCAGATTGAATAATTAATCGGACTTTATCTGAAGGCTTAATTTTTGTTCGTAGTTGATTTTCTATCCGAGCAAAACTAGGAAAACTTAACCAGTCATTCAGGAGAAGTCGCCACTCTTTCTCTAATTCTTGAATCTGAGCAATTGTTTCTTTTACATCTTTTATAGAAACATTTATCTTCTGATTTTTTTTGATTTTGATTCTAGAGGACAGGCTGAAATTTTGATACAATTCTGTTAATTTTTGATATTTTTGACTCCACTTTTGATAGAGTTGATTAATTTCTAAGTTTGAGGGTAAGTTACTTGTAATATCCATGGGGAGAGGATGACCATCTGACCAGATATAAGCTTTAATTCTGGTAAAACCTTTTGTCAAGTTCCCTCCTTCAAAATTGAGAATAACTAATTTTTCTCTGGTGATGGCATTGGCAGATGTTTGGGTTTTTAATATCTGATTCATCAAGAACATTCGATATTCAGTTTCCTCAGTTTTTCGGCGGTATAGACTAACTTGTTTTTCTATTCCTGCCAACTGTTTCTGATATTTTTCTTCTAATGCTATGACAGTTTCATCATAGATTTGTACAAATTCCTGATGAATTTTCTCTTTGTTAGTTTTTGGGGGTACGTCGATTTTTACTACTATTACTCCATCGCCTTTATTTTCCATAGATTTAATTTCCATCGGAATGCCTTGATTTTCTACTTGCACCTTTTTAAAGGAGGATGTAAAAGCTTTGGCATCTACTCCATTTCGGAATATTAAATCTACAGTATTTAAGACTTCTTGGAATAATTTTGTAAAGTCTCCTTTTTGGAAATATCCACTACTGGGGCGACGTTCTCTATCGTCTGTTTCTGGTTTTGGTTCTTCTAATAAATAGATATATTTTGATTCCACATTATCGAGGATAGTAGTGTGGTCGATATTCCAAACTTCTAGGCAAGTTCCTGACATTCGAGCGGTGGTAAAGTTAGTACCTCTTGCTAATGTTTCGGTTAAATTTGCGTTGTTTAAATTGGCAGCTTGTAGGGAAGACTCGCTTAAGTCGGCAAGTTTGAAATTGGCATTACTTAGGTCGGCACTTATCAGGTTTGCTCCCCTTAAGTTTGCTCCTATATATTGTTTATCTCTGCCGTCTCCAGTTATTAATAAATCTCTGACTTTTAGGTTATTTAATATTGTTGTTTCAACTCTGGCAAATTTTAAATATTTGGTTTGTCGCCAGAATGTTCGGGTGGTATTAGCAAATCGAAAATCTGTACTTTTAAGGATGGCATGACTAAAGTTGGCATCGGTTAAATTGGCATTTTTAAAACAGGTGCCTCCTAGAGTTCCAATGGCAATAGCAAGTCGGAGGAGAAAAATATTATTTTCGTCTAACCAGTAATTAATTAGCGATCGCCACTCTTTCTCTAATTCCTGAATCTGACTAATTATTTCTTGAACTTTCTTTTCTATATCTTTTTTGGAAAAATTTGGTGTCTGCTCTTCCTTCATTTTGATTCTAGGAAGGAAGCCTAAATTTCTATAGCATTCTCTTAATTGTTTATATTTTTGGCTCCAGTCTTGATAGAGTTGAGGAATTTTTAAGTTTGGGGGTAAGTTACCTGTAAAAGAAGTTGGTAAAGGATGAGAGTCTGACCAAATATTTGCTCTAATAACTGGAAAACCTGTGGCAAAACTTCCCCCTGCAAAATTGAGAGTCACTAAATAATTGGCAGAGCTTGATTTTTGAAATATCTGATTAACCAAAGACATCATGTAATTCTTTTGTTCTTCTGAGCGAGCATTTTGTTTCTTGATTTTTGCCAACTCTATCTGAGTAGTTCTCTCACTTTCCTGAATATTTTGATTTATCTGTCGTTTGGTTTCTTGTAATTCTTTTTGATATTTTTCATCTAGCACTCTGAGATTTTTGTCATAGAATTGGAGAAACTGTTGATGGATTTTTTCTTTGTTAGTTTCTGGGGGTACATCAATGGTAATTACTACTACTCCATCACCTTTATCTTCCATGCCTCGAATTTTCATGGGAATTTCTTGGTTTTCCCCTTTTACTTGTTGGAAAGATGACATAAATGCTTTGGCATCTACTCCATTTCGGAATATTAAGTCTACGGTATTCAAGACTTCTTGGAATAATTTTGTAAAGTCTCCTTTTTGGAAATATCCACTACTGGGGCGACGTTCTCTATCGTCTGTTTCTGGTTTTGGTTTCTCTAATAAATAGATATATTTTGATTCAATATTGTCGAGGATAGTAGTGTGGTCAATATTCCAACCTTCTAGACAAGTTCCTGACATTTGAGCGGTGGTAAAGTTAGTGCCTATTGCTAATGTTTCGGTTAAATTTGCGTTGTTTAAGTTGGCAGCTTTAAGAGAAGCTTCTCCTAAGTCTGCTAGTTTGAAATTGGCGTTACTCAAGTCGGCACTCATGAGGTTTGCTCCTCTTAAGTTGGCACTTATATATTGTTGGTCTCTTCCGTATCCAGTTATTAATAATTCTCTGACTTTTATATCTTCTAATATAGTTGCTTCGACTCTGGCAAATTTTAGATATTTGGTTTGTCGCCAGAATGTTCTAGTAGTATTAGCAAATCGAAAATTTGTACTTTTGAGAGTGGCGTGACTAAAGTCGGTATCGGTTAAATTTGCATTTTTAAAACAAGTGCCTCCTAGAGTTCCAATGGCAACAGCTAATCGTAGGAGAAAAATATTATTTTGGTCTTCAGCTAATATCTTTTTTGCCAGATGTTGAGCTATTAATATTAGGGTGCAAGAAAAAGCTATATACAGGATAATAATAATCCACGAACGAGGACGACTTCTAAAATAATTTGAAATAATAGCTCCTCCAGCAAATACTAAAAATATTCCTACTGCTGCTCTATTTGCTAACCATTTTTCAGCGATAATTTCAGCTAAAACCACTGCTAAACTGAAGGTAAAAATTAATACAAATATTGCCCCTATAGAGATAAACATAGTGACAATTGTATCCATAAACGGACTCACATCTCTATTACTATTTAACAGATCATTTGCACTTCTGATAATACCGCTGCTACCTCTGAAAACTCTTAATTTTCCTGTTAATGAAAGAACCCAATCTGGTGCTTCTGAAATTCCGAAAAAACGGAAAACTCTATCAACTCTTTCCTCCCTCATTCCCAAATTTGCAAGTATTGGAATTGCTAGTATAATTAGAGAAATTAGGTAAAAGAAATATTTTATTGTTTCTGAAATTCCTTTGCGAATAGTAATTACTAATAAACTAATATTGACAAATAATCGAAGTGTGAAAATGACTGCAACAATGTAATTTATTTCATCTGATTTATAGCGGAAAAAATGTGAGGGAACATAGACAGCCATCGATGCTGCAATACCCGCAGTTATAAATAGGATAGCTGTAACAATAGATATGATAATTATCCGAGTTTTTGTTAATCCTGCTAAAGCATAATTGAACTTAGCATTCGTGAGATTTGCTCCGGTAAAATTTGCTCCTCTTATATCTGCATAAGAGAAATCTACACCTCTCAAATCTTGATTTTTAAAAGAACGGCCTTGATAATTTTTGCGTGGTTGTTTAGATGAATGAATTAGCATTATATTTACCTCTGAAAGTTTAAGTAGAAAAATTATTTATTTTGTAATTCTTTTTCACCCGCTTCATCCGCCAATAAATTTATTTTTTGGCTCATAGCAGAAGTCATCTAAAGATGACTAATAACTGTTAACTGCCAAATGATAACTGCCAAATGATAACTGATAACTGTTAACTGTAAAGTGGTTGTTTGGATGTATTAATTAGCATTATATTTGCTCTCTAAAAGTTTAAGTGATTCTTTTTCATCCGCCCAGAAATAAATTTCTTGGCTCACAGCAGAAGTCATCTAAAGATGACTAATAACTGTTAATTGATAGCTGATAACTGATAACTGTTAACTGATAACTGTAAAGTGGTTGTTTGGATAAATGATTTAGCACTAGATACACTCCTGAAAAATTAAGTAGAAAATTTATTTATTGGGTTAACTGATGATTGATAAAGCTAATGAAAATGTTTGTACTCTGTTCTGAACTGAAAATTTTTTTAAAGGCATAATCTACCTTGGGATTGGTAAATTTCATAGTAATTTTTCTCCTTTGATAATTAATCAAGGTATATTACTGGGGGGGAAGATGCCCGCACTGGAATGACGGAGGCATTTCTGCGGAATTTTGACAAATGACTGGCAACCAACTTGCACCAGGAAATTTATCTTCCATTATTTGTAATTTTTCTCTCGCTTTTCGCACAGAAATATATAGAGATTTTCCACTAGCAAATAACTCCAGAAAGTCCTGCAATAATTTCTGGGCAACTACATCTGCTACTTCTTCTCGCATAACAATAATTGCCGGAATATGTAACCTAGCAAGTTGTCTGGCTAAACCTAATCCATCGCAAGAATTGAAAATTGCTAATTTTAGACCTTTCCTAATAGTTGTTGCCAGAGAATTTTCTAATTCCTCTATTGTCATTTTTGTTTCATTTCCCAAATAAAAATATCCGGTACTCCCATCAGCTTTACTTTGACTATGACCAGAAAAACAAAGAATATCCCAACCTTTTTCATCCCATAATTTTTCATCTAGTTCTTGGCGACTTGGTTTAACTAGAGAAACAATTTCTGCTTCTGTTGAGAAATTAGACAAATATTGTTTATCTGCCTCAACATTTATGCCTTTGTCATCTCCAAAAATTGCTAAGATGCGAATTTTTTCTCTAGGGGCATTTGACTTTTCGACTCGGTTAGCTTCTGGCAAACCTATAGCAGTTTCAGCAAATTGATAATCTGAGAAAAAATTCCAGAGATGCCAGGGAATGTGCTGGATTAAATTATCTTCAGATTGAATAATTAATCGGACTTTATCTGAAGGGTTAAATTTAGTCCGTAGTTCCTTTTCTATACGATTAAAATCTGAACTGTTTAACCAGTTGTTGAGGAGAATTTTCCACTCTTTCTCTAATTCCCGAATCTCAAGAATTATTTTCTGAACTTTCTTTTCTATATCTTTTTTGGAAAAATTTGGTGTCTGCTCTTCCTTCATTTTGATTCTAGGAAGGAAGCCTAAATTTCTATAGCATTCTCTTAATTGTTTATATTTTTGGCTCCAGTCTT
>NZ_JAAHHG010000447.1 GCF_010692555.1 Okeania sp. SIO3B5
TTAACTTGAATGCAGGAGTATATAAGTCAGCAGATGGCAACCATCGTCATCATGTTGATTTTAATAAACTCAATAATAATCCTACCAATATTCAAAGACTTCCAGCAGAGGAACACTTAGCATTACACAGGGAACATCTTGAATTCACTTTGCATCGTCCTGATGTCAAAGAAAAAAGTCGTCAAGCTCATACAACTGATGAATTTCGGGCGAAGATGAAGGAACGAATGCAGGAACCTGAGACACGAGAAATTTTGTCACAACAAGCTAAAGCGCAGTGGGAAGTTGATGAATATAAAGCTTTTATGGCTCAGAAATGGCGCGAATTTTATGATAGCAATGAAGAGTATCGTGAAGAAAATCGCGAACAGTTAATGAAAGCACAGCAGGAATATTGGAGTAAAGCTGAGAACTGTGAAGCTCAAGCTGAACGAGTGCGGGATTATTTTGTGAATAACCCAGAAGCACGGGAGGCAGCTTCTGAAGTAGCAAAACAGCAATGGCAAGATGAAGATTTGTTGGAGTGGCGACGGCAAAAAACTAAGGAACAGTGGACTCCTGAATTTCGTGCCAAGCGTCGCGAAGCATTAAATAAAACTTACTATCGCAAGACTCTTGAGGCGTTGCATAAGGTTTACCAGAGTTCTCGTTTCATAGATTTGGATTTGTATGATATTTATCGTCGTCGCGAGAAGGATAAGTCGATGTTGAAGTTTGAGACTTTCTGCAATCGCTATTTTGGAGGAGACGAATTTTTAGCGCGGGATGCTATTCGTAACTATAATCATCGGGTTGTTTCTATTGAACCTCTGGAAGAGCGACGGGATGTTTACGACATTGAAGTTCCTAATACTCACAACTTTGCCTTAGCTAGTGGAGTTTTTGTTCATAATAGTGCCAAACAAGGTCGCGATCGCCGTTTCCAAGCGATATTACCGTTGCGGGGTAAAATCATCAACATTGAAAAAACGGACGATGCTAGAATCTACAAAAATAATGAAATTCAATCAATGATTACAGCTTTAGGTTTGGGTATCAAAGGTGATGAGTTTGATGTTGCTCAACTACGCTATCATAAAGTAATTATTATGACTGACGCAGACGTTGATGGTGCCCACATTCGCACGTTGTTATTAACATTTTTCTACCGATATAAACGAGCGTTGGTTGATCAGGGTTATGTGTATATTGCTTGCCCTCCTTTGTATAAAGTGGAGCGGGGTAGGAATCATTACTATTGTTATAGCGATCGCGAACTTAACCAACTCGTTCAAAATGAGTTTCCTGCTAATGCCAACTATACTATCCAACGGTTTAAAGGTCTCGGTGAAATGATGCCAGCACAACTTTGGGATACGACAATGAACCCAGAAACTCGGACTTTGAAGCAAGTAGAAATTGAAGATGCTGCGGAGGCGGATCGGATATTTACAGTCTTGATGGGCGATCGGGTTGCTCCTCGGCGCGAGTTTATTGAAACTTATGGACCAAAATTGAATATTACTGATTTGGATATTTAATTAGGTAGAGTGGGCAAATGTTAGTTGATGTTAGATGGTATAACTCAATATTTGCTCACTCTAGAATAAAGTAGGCGATCGCTAAAATAGTACATTTGGCCAGACAAAAGGCTTTTTACCGTAAAAAAATTGGGTCTAAAGTTCTATCCTTTGAGGACAGCTTTTTTATAGATTTTCAGTTGTCAATCTTACTTGACATTTGCTAGGGTAAATATGTAAAGGATAAGTAAGTTAATTAAAAAGATAAATCTATGCCTTGTTCAGTTATTCTAACAGCTATTCCAATTGAATATATAGCGGTACGCAATCATCTAAGTGATTTGCACGAAAAGATACACCCTCAAGGAGCAATTTATGAGAAGGGTCAATTTTCTGGTAAATACAATGAATGGGAAGTAGGTATTGTAGAAACAGGTAAAGGAAATTCATCTGCAGCTATAGAAGCAGAAAGAGCGATCGCCTATTTTAATCCTGATGTGATTCTGTTTGTAGGGGTAGCAGGAGGAATTAAAGATGTCAAACTAGGAGATGTGGTAGCAGCTACCAAGGTTTATGGTTATGAATCAGGGAAGGTAGCGCAGGTATTTAAACCTAGACCGGATGTAGGTCTTTCAAGCTATAATATGATCCAACGGGCAAAAAGTGAAGCTAAAAAAACAGACTGGTTAGCTAGACTTTCTGATTCAGCAAACCCTACAGTATTTGTTGCTCCTATTGCAGCCGGAGAAAAGGTGGTTGCGAATAAAGAGTCGGATTTATTTAATTTTCTTCAAAATAATTATGGTGATGCTTTAGCAGTGGAAATGGAAGGACGTGGTATTTTACAAGCTGCTCATGCTAATCAACAAGTTTCAGCATTAATTATTCGAGGGATTTCTGATTTAATTGATGGTAAGAGTAAAGCCGATGCTAGTGGCCATCAAGAAATAGCGGCTCATCATGCTAGTGCTTTTGCGTTTGAGGTATTGGGCAAACTCAAACCAGATACCAATAGCGAAAAGCAAGTAGATAAAAGTTCTACTCAAACAAACACTTACATTGATAGTATACATATTGATCGCTCACCTGTCTCACTAAAAGATGGAAATATTGTTCGGGGTAACGTTAATTAATAAGTAGTTAAGGACTTAATCAAATGAACAACAAACCTACTTCTGACGATCCTAATGTAAACGAACCTCAATCTGAAGACTTTAATTCTGCTCAAACTGAATCAACAGAGGAGGGAGACAACCAATTTGTTGAGGCAATATCAGAAGAAGAGGGTCTCGAATCAGCAGAGAGTGTATTTAATACTGAAGCCGATAAAGCTGAAGACTCTACTTTAGACGAAGAAAAAGAATTTGGCCGACTTCTATTTAAATTATTTTACACAAAAGCAAAAGAAGTTGGAATTGACAGCTTATTCAGTACAACTACTCATTATTCTTATTATTATGACAGTATTCATATTAAAGATAGTCCTGTAGAAATTGAGAATGGAAATTTGGTAAGAGGAGATTTAAATGCTAACACAAAGGGATTTTCAGGAGAAAAAAGGAATAAATCAGTTGATAACCAAGAGAAAAATGAATCTATTGAGTCAGTATTTGATAGACGTGAAGATGTTAAAACACGCAGCTTTATGATTGCTCTGGCAGCACTTAATGGCTGTAACTATCGCACAGTCGATCAAGCTAGTAAAAAATTGCAGTCTATCCTTGAACCTCAAGAAAAATTGGGAACATAAATATGACACCTACCAGTCTAAACACAGGAGTAAACGAGAAAAAACGTAGTGAATGGCTTCAGGAGGTTTCTGCACATTTAGTTGAAAGTTACGAAGTTACTGAATCTGGGAAAAATCCCATAAAGAGAGTTTTCTTTGAAGAGCAAGAAGCTCCGCTGTCTATTCTATCCCATGTTTGGGATGAGTATGATACTTATGCAGAAGCCACACTTCACTGGTTATATGAGCTAGCAGAAGGGCAAAATTTTGAAGTGCGCTTGAAAGTAGCAGAAACTGTAGGGCAGTTAGCAACCTATGAGTTTCTTCCTGTACTTAGAAAGATACTTTCACCTTGGGCAAAATCCGGTAAACCAAGTGTTCAAAGATTAGCAGCTTTAGCTCTTGCTGTAGTCGCATATAACGAACAAGAGCATATCGCCCAGCAAGCTTTAAATCTTGTAGATCACTGGAGTAATTTAAAAACATCGTCCTCTTTGCAATGGACAGCTATTGCTGCATACGGTGGTTACATAGGATTGCTTGTTCCTGAAAAAGCCCTTGATAACTTAAAGATAATTGCCCAATCAGGCAATGGCAAGCTGTTCTCAGATATTGCTAAAGCTGTAGAAAAGTTGTTTAATGCGGGTGTTCAAATTCCCAAACTACATGGTCTTGTGTTAAATACACTTAGAGAATGGGTAGATCAAGGAGAGAATACTTCTGTTTATAGATTAAGTTTGCTTATTTTCAGGGGGTTAATGCGTAAATCATGGATTGTGAAAAATGATATTCGACAACCAACCTTACTTTGGCTGGCAAAAGAAAGCAAGGATTTTGAAGACCCAATAGTATATCTAATGAGGAACGGTCTCAATTTAGGATCGAGAAGAGATTCTATACTGGCTGAAATTCTGAATTGGTTGGAGTTTGTTGATCGACATCCAACTTTATATAAAACTCTTGCAAGAATTATTTTTACACTAGCTGCCAGTTCTGGAAATGAGCGCAAAAGAATGTGCTATTACCTAAAGATATGGTCTATAAATTCTCAAACAGCCATTCAGATTCTAAATTTAATTAATAAACATTTGTAACATAGGAGCGAAAAATGCCGGAAGAAAAGTTGCTTTTTGTAGAAAAGAAATTGAATCGTTGGAAACGTCCTGAACCGCCTCAACCAGGGAGTGCTCTTGTTTTTACTGGTGGTGGACAGCCTTTTGTTGTTTATGAAGGTGAGCAGGGTCTGACACAAGGAGAATTACTGTTTGGGAAATACAGTAAATTCTACGAAGTGGATATGGGCGATCGCCGACTCAATTTCGATGAAAAGTTACCTTGTGCTGATGGTTTAGAGTTTCATGCAGAGGTTAGACTAACTTATGCAGTGAGCGATCCTGTTGTGATTCTGCGGCGTGCCAGAACAGATGCAGATCAGTTTTTAAAAGATATAGCAATTGAAGTGATGCGGCGTACTAGCCGCAGATACACCCACGAGCAGAGTAGAGAAGCTGAAAATGCTATTGTTGATCGAATCGAACATGAGGTTCGTGATAAAGGCTTTAAACCAATAGGTTCTGCTTTTGTCACGCTCTCTTTGGATGAAGAAGTTAAAGCTCGTCTTGTGAACAGGAAATTGAAAGACTATGATTTTGAGGATGAGAAGACTCAGATTTCCAGGAATTTTGAACTAAATGAATTGCAACAAACAGCAGAATTTCGCTTAAAGTTAAACAGGGCAGGAGTTTTTGCAGATTTAATCAAATCTGGTGACTGGCCAACTCTCTTGGCAATGGTCGATCCAAACGATCCAGCAGATCAAAAAATGCTAGATGTAGCATTAAATCAACAAGAAATAGATGGTCAAAGAAAGCAGGAATTTCTTAAGGATTTAAAAGACTTAATTGAAAAAGGCAAATTAGAAGTTTGGCAGCTTCATGAGTTTGCTAAGTTAGGAATAGGTGGACTATCTGAGCAATCACTGGCTTATTTAGAGAGTAAATCGGAATCTAGTGAAACGGAAGATTCTCAGCAGATTCACGATGTTAAGCCATCTATATCTATACCTGATGACATTAGTCGAGACAAAGACGATTAGTCATCAAGTTAGTCAAGTAAATCAATTTCGGTAGAACAGGAATTACGCAAAGACACTATCTGTAGCATTCAAAAGCTATAAAGTTATAGATATGTAGTCTTTAAAACTAAAAAAAAACGCGTAATTCCTGTCGAAAATGTAAACTATTACTTTGTAATATTTATGCGATTTATTTTTCAAAGTTTGTGGGAACCTATACTAACTAAACCCATCCCATTGCAAGTATTAGTGGTGTTTTTGCTTGTAATATTTATTGGTCCGTTTTTCACTCTTCGTTTTCTTCCGTGGGCAACTGTAATAATTTTACAAATAGCTTTATTATTTGCAAAACTTATTGGCTCATCATTATTATTTTTTGACTACCAAATAACTCAAAGAATAAGAAAAAACGAAGGTAAGCCACCAAAAATAGTCTACACACTAGGTTATTTTCTAGGTGATAGTGTTGGACTGGTTGAATCTTTAAAAGGAAAAGCAAAAGACTTATCTAAAGAAATAAAAAGAGTACCTTGTTTGCTTCCTCAAAAAAAGTGGTATGCTTTACCTCTAGTTATTTTACCTATTTGGTTTATAGGTCCCTATATAGGTTTGTCTGGATTAATTAAGAGTAATGTCACAAATTGGTGTTCTCTTGAACACTGGATTATGGCTGGTGAATGGAGACCTTCAGAGCTAACGTGCCATTATCCTAGTTCGTCTCCTAGATGGGATGCTTCCTTAAAAACTAAAGAGTATGAATCAAAGAGAAATATTAAAAAATATACGAAGGAAATAAAAGCTCAACCTAACAGCCAGATATATTATAAGCGGGGAAATGCTTACTTAGATATAGAAAATATTGAAGCTGCTTTTAAGGACTATACTGCAAGTTTGCAAATAGCAAAATATGCACCAGCTTATGTTGGTCGTGGAAATATTTATCAAAAAAAAGGGGATAAAGACGCTGCTTTTAAAGAGTATTCTAATGCAGTTAATATCGACCCCAAATATGCACCAGCCTACGTTGGTCGTGGAGATGTTTATCAAAAAAAAGGAGATAAAGACGCTGCTTTGCAGGAGTATAGAAAAGCTATTCAAATTGATTCTAAAAACGGGCTTGCTTACGCCAGAATAGGAAATCTTTACTATATTAATTTTGGCAATCGCAAAGCTGCTATTAAAGAATTTGATAAAGCAGCAAACATTTTTTTAAATAGTGGTCAAACTGACTCTTACAACGAAGTTATTAGTATATTAGACAAGCTAAAAAAGTATTACTTTTTATTTACAAAAGGTAATAAAACAAGAGTAGCACAATGGTTTTTATACAAAGAAGCTTGTGAGGCGGGAAAACACAGTGGCGTCTATTCTGAAAATGGTGTGGGCGGTTTACTCTATCCTAGTCAGTGCGGTAAGAATAATAGCAATCTTGCTAGGTACAAATTTGTTGACGATAAGGGATATAAGAAGTGCAAGGGAGAAGTTGAAATGGACTATGTTGGTGGTAAAGACAAAATTATGACACGATGGAAGGTTCAAGAAACTGTTCCTGGTTACGAATGCACTACCATAGGTAAAGAGCATGAATTGGAAATGTATCGTGAGGAAAGAAAGTTTGACTAACGAATAGTTGTAGCAGTCACTGTCGAAAAACAAAAATTTGAGCTATCATTCCAATGCAATTCAAGCACATATATGATGAGTGATATACTAGCAGCAAATATTATTCAAACTTTTTAACCCAAAAGGATAAAAATTATGAAAATTGACACTGAAGGAAAAATTACTATCCCTCCAGAAATTCAAAACCTGCTTGAGTTTCGACGTGGAACAGAAGTTGAACTTGAAGTCATAGGAAACACTTTGCAAATTCGCAAACTTCAAAACTCCAACCTAGGAAAAGAAATTATTACTGCTATTCGTGGCAAAGCAACCAACCGTCTGACAACTAATGAAATTATGCAACTAACTCGCGAAGAACTATGAGTGAAATTCTAGTCGATAGTAATGTCATCTTAGATGTTCTCACGGAAGACCCGCAATGGTTTGATTGATCATCGCAAATGCTAACTAACTACGCCAACCAGGGAGATTTGATAATTAATCCCATTATTTACGCCGAAATATCTATTGGATTTAATCAACCAGAGGAAGTTGAAGAAGCTTTACCAGAAGATTTTTTTCGTCGAGACCCATTGCCTTATTCAGCAGCTTTCCTAGCAGGACAAAGCTTTTTAAGATATCGTCAGCGTGGTGGAGAAAGGCGATCGCCACTTCCTGATTTTTATATTGGTGCCCATGCTACTGTAGCAAATATTCCTCTGCTAACCCGCGATGTAAATCGTTATCGTACATACTTCCCAGCTATTCAACTGATTACGCCTAATGGTGTCTAGCTTTTTAGCAGGCGTTGTTTGGTAGAGTTACCAATCTAGTAGGGTGCATTAGCGGAACGAAGTGGAGCGTAACGCACCATTTTTGATGTTGCCTGGTGCGTTACGCTATCGCTAACAGCACCCTACTAAGCTTTGTTGGGTATCAGTATCGTTCTACCCAAACTACTTTATTTTGCAGAAAGTTGTTCCTGCACCCAAGCGCGAAAAGTATTCATAGTTTTATTCCAACCTATAAATGGAGAGCGTTCCAAATATTCAGGAATAGTATCAGTCAAAGGCAAATCAGGAAAATGAATACTAAATTCCGACTCTGCATATTCCCCATTTTCCAACACATAAATTTTCAACTTACCCTTCTCAAACTTCCACAATTCAGGAACACCTAAGTTTTGATAAATATTAGGATGAGTGCGAGAAGTAACGTCAATTTCCAATGCTAAATCTGGAGGCGGATCGACAGTTAAATCTATTCGTTTCTTACCTCGTACTTTTGCCTCATTTTCAATATAAAAACAGTCATCAGGTTCAATACCTTGCTGCATCAATTCATTTTTAAAAGTTGTGGAACCAAGAGGCCAAA
>NZ_JAAHHG010000448.1 GCF_010692555.1 Okeania sp. SIO3B5
CTCCCTACTCCCTACTCCCTACTCCCAATGAATGTAGAGGATTATCGGCATTAATCCAAAATATCTTATGCCTTTAAACCCTACTCCCTACTCCCTACTCCCAATGAATGTAGAGGATTATCGGCATTAATCCAAAATATCTTATTCCTTTAAACCCTACTCCCTACTCCCTACTCCCTACTCCCAATGAATGTAGAGGATTATCGGCATTAATCCAAAATATCTTATGCCTTTAAACCCTACTCCCTATTCCCTACTCCCAATGAATGTAGAGGATTATCGGCATTAATCCAAAATATCTTATGCCTTTAAACCCTACTCCCTACTCCCTACTCCCTACTCCCTACTCCCAATGAATGTAGAGGATTATCGGCATTAATCCAAAATATCTTATTCCTTTAAACCCTACTCTCTATTCCCTATTCCCTACTCCCTACTCCCTACTCCCTATCATAACTAAAATCATATTGCTATACTTTGAAAAGTTACAAAATTAATCGCAAAAAATCTAAAATGCAGAATAGGTATAAATCAAATGAATAAAGTCGCTAATAGTATTGAAAATAAGGAGAAAAAAACTACTATTTTGATTGTGGATGATAATCCAATCGATTTGAAATTGGCAATTACTGTGCTAGAGAACTATAACTTTAAGGTATTAATATCTGTAGATGGTGAAAATTGTTTGAAACAAGCAAAAGAAAGTAGCCCAGATATTATTTTGTTAGATGTTTTAATGCCTATAATTGACGGTTTTGAAATCTGTAAGCGCTTAAAAGCAATCCCAGAAACTAAAGATATTCCTGTGATATTTATGACTGCTTTATCAGATATAGAGGATAAAATTACAGGATTTGAATTAGGAGCTGTAGATTATGTTACTAAGCCAATCATAATAGATGAGGTTTTAGCAAGAGTAAAAGTACATATACAGCTACGGCAATTAACTGCAAAATTAAAGAATAAAAATTTACTGCTGCTAGAAGAAATTACACAAAGAAAAACAGCAGAAGCAAAACTTAAAGAAACATTGCGACAGTTAAAAACAGCTCAAAAACAGATTATTGCTAAAGAAAAACTTGCGTATTTAGGTACTTTAACTTCAGGCATTGCTCACGAACTGTGTAATCCTCTTAATTTTATTCAAAACTTTGCTCAACTTTCTACAGATTTAGTTGATGAACTCATGGAAGAATTGACTTTAGAAAGCGATAAAATGGAGCCAGAAAAAGTTGAAGAATTTCAAGAAATTATTAATGATATTAAACAAAACTCAGATAGTATTTACCAACATGGTAAAAGGGCAGAAAAAATTATTAGAGGCATGGTAAGACACGCACAGGTTGACCACAATAGCTTACAATATAGCGATATTCATAATATGCTAAATGAGTCATTGCAGTTGGCTTGTAAGAAGCTTTGGGAAAAACAGAATGTTCCGATGACAATTAAGACTAATTACGATGAATCAATTAAGAAAATTCAATTATCATTTTCTGATATGTTTCAGGCTTTTATGAACATAATTGATAATTCTTGCTATGCTCTGAAAACTAAGTTAGAACAAGAGGAAGCTGCTCATCAAGATTTTAATCCTACCTTATCTGTACAAACCTATAATTTAGGAGAAAAAGTAGCAATTCATATCAATGATAATGGTATAGGAATAAGTTCAAAAATTAAAGATAAGATTTTCAACCCTTTTTTCACTACTAAATCTCCTGGAGAAGGGGTAGGTTTGGGTTTATCTCTAGTTCATCAAATAATTGTTGGACAACATCATGGCAGTATTAAAGTGGAAACTAAAGCAGGAAAATATGCTGAATTTATTGTTGAAATTCCCATGACTGATTCTACAAATTTTCTACCAGAACAAGACGAAATTTAAGTATGTCTGAAAATTCATTTAAGAAAGATAGTTTAGGTTGGCAATTCCACAAGTTACAACAAAAAATTGGTGAATGGTGGGAACTTAAAATTTCTCAAACAACAGTTAAATTACCAGAGGTAGATTTGCCTTCATGGTTGGATAATTCCATGATATTAATGATTGCTAAAGTAATAGCATGGCTAGCTTTTGCTTTTCTGTTGAGTTGGATAGCTATACAAATAATTAGACTGTTAAATCCTTATATTTATGGTATCCGCAATCAAATTAATTTAACGACAAAAACTAGAGAAAAATCTGAATTAGAATTATCAGTAACAGCTTGGTTAAATCAATCACAAAAATACCAACAAATCGGTAATTATCGAGAAGCTTGTTGTTGTTTATATATGGCAATGTTACAAGGATTAAACGACCGAGGTATTATTTCCAATCTACCTAGTCGCACAGATGGAGAATATTTAGAATTAATTCAGCAGTTATCTCAACCTAAACCATATCAAAAATTATTCATTACTCATCAGCAGTTATTATTTGGTAACTTAGAAGTTTCTGCTGCTGTATTTGCAGAATGCCAGCAAGCTTATCAACAAATCACAGATGAAAAAAACTAATAAATTTTGGATATTTGGAGCGATCGCTCTAATTTCAATTATGATAATCACTGTTTTTTCTGCCCCAGTAAATAATCAATTCAATAGCGGTTCTACTTATAGTCGCGCCCCAGATGGATATGGTGCTTGGTACAAGTTTATGTTAGAAAAAGGCGCAGATATTCAACGCTGGGAAAAACCATTTATAGATTTAGAAAATAGTCAAGATATCAATTCATCAGTCACTCTATTACAGGTTAATAGTCAACTAGAAAATCAAGTAATTAATGCTCGGATAGAAAGTTGGGTAAAATTAGGAAATATTTTGGTAGTTTTAGGTATTAAAAAAGAGGTGACAAAGGCAGATTTTTCTACTATCCATGATACGGAAGTGGGAAAAGTTGAAATAGAAACAAGTCGCCGAGCAATAAAACCTGAACCACAAAAAGAAGATAATTTACTAGGCGATCGCTACGGTGCTATAGTTTGGCAAAAACAGTTTGGCCAAGGAAAAATCATCTTAGCTACTACTCAATATTTAGCTGCTAATGCTTATCAAGATATATCTGGAAATTATGAATTTTTAGCTCAACTTGTTACTCAAGGTGAACAAAAAATTTTAGTAGATGAATATATTCATGGTTATAAAGACCAAGAAGTAATTAATAAAGAGTTGGGAAACAGTGTGGTGAATTATTTAGCTGAAACTCCCTTATTTCCAATTTTTATTCAAGGTTTAATTATTTTATTTCTCCTAATTTTTGCTCAAAATCGTCGTTTTGCCAAACCGATAAAATTATCAGCACCAATAGTTGATAATAGTCAAGCTTATATTCAAGCTTTAGCAGGAGTTTTACAAAAAGCAGAAAGTCAAGAATTTATCTTAGAAACTATAGGGAAAGAACAAAAAATTCAACTGCAAAAGAAATTAGGATTAGGGCAAAATATAGTTGAAGATAAATCTTTGATATATGCTTGGATACAGCAAACTGGAGAGTCATCAATAGAATTAGAAAAAGTCCTAAAAATTCAATCTCAAAAGCGAAAAATTACCGAATCAGAGTTATTAAATTGGTTAGATAAGTGGGAGAAAATATTTCAAATTTTTTAGGGAGTAGTTCAATAATTAATAATTAATAATTAATAATTAATAATTAGGGTTTGCTGAAAAAGTCTTTTTGCTGGGGTAGGAGACAGGAGACAACCCACCCCTCGCCCCTCCCCCTCCGGTGGAGGGGAATACAGGAGACAGGAGAAATGGGAATGAGCGAAGAGGTAGGAGTTAAGAATTGTCTCTCAATTTTTCTGCCATAATCATCCTAAGATACTAGCTTTTCGAGCTTTTTCTACCGAAAACAGGTACACTTTTTTCAACTCTAAAACGCTAAAACCAATATCAGTCAATACTTTTAGAATTAATCAGCAAGCCCTAATTAATAATTAATAATTAATAATTAATAATTAGGGTTTGCTGAAAAAGTCTTTTAGTAGGGTTAGGGAGTAGTTAAGACGTAGAATAAATGGGAATTACAGATTCAGTGGCCAAAACAGAGGCAACAGTTTAGACTATCTGCTACGGCCAAATTTTCTGATACTCAGGGGAAAAATATTAGCATTTTGAGACTACAAGAGCCAAAAATCTTGCACTTTTTCAGGAGAAAAAACCCTGTAAGCCTTTACAGGTATTGATTGAAATATTATTCAGCAAATTCTAATTATATACTAATATAGCACTACAAGAATTGGTTAAGGTATTTTTCAACCCTGAAATCCTTTTACCGAAAAATTCAGGTATAAAACCTCTCCATTAATGGAGAAAAAAGCGGTCGTTTGCGGAGCATTCCGTAGGATGGGATGACGAGGAGACCTCGTAATATCCATGATATAGAATCCGGTTATATAGTATATGTTGATAATTTTATAATTACTTCAAGCCTTTAATCTCCCCCACTCCCCCACTCCCCTACTCCCAACTATACAATAACTATTCAACCGGATTCTATATGAGACCAAGAGAAGAAAAAATCCTTTAATCCAATCCTCTTAATTTATAAGAAGAGGTAATTCTAAATTCTAAATTCTAAATTCTAAATTCTTGAAAGTTCCCTAGGGCGTAGCGCTATAACTGAATTAACATGACACAAACTAACTCAATATTTACTCAACTATATCAGAATCTCAGTCAAATAATTGTCGGTCAAAATATACCTATTCAACAATTATTAATAGCCTTGTTAACTGGAGGTCATGTAATAATAGAAGGAGTTCCAGGTACAGGAAAAACTCTCACAGTCAAAGTATTAGCTAGATTAATTCAAGCCGAATTTAGCAGAGTTCAACTAACACCAGATATTCTACCATCAGATATCCTAGGAACTAATGTATTTGACCTCAATAGTCGCAATTTCACCCTAAAAAAAGGTCCGATTTTTACAGAAATATTATTAGCAGATGAAATTAATCGTACTCCACCAAAAACCCAGGCAGCTTTACTCGAAGCTATGGCAGAACAACAAGTAACATTAGATGGAGAAACTTTGCCATTACCAAATTTATTTTGGGTAATTGCTACTCAAAATTCCCTAGAATTTGAAGGTACATATCCATTACCAGAAGCACAATTAGATAGATTTTTATTCAAGATTATTATCGATTATCCAGACACAGCAGCAGAAAAACAAATGTTGCTCAATGTTAGACAAGGTTTTGCTACAAAAAGTATTCAATTAAATAAAATTAGAGCTGTAGCAACGGTCGAACAAATAATTTTAACTCGTCAAGAAATAGAAGAAATTAACGTTCAAGAAAAAATATTAGATTATTTATTAGCATTAGTTCAGCAAACCCGAAAACATCCAGATGTAGCTTTGGGTGCTTCTCCACGAGCAGCAGTTGCATGGCTACAAACCAGTAAAACACAAGCTTGGTTAAATAATAGAAATTATGTAACTCCAGATGATATTAAAACAGTAGCATTACCTTTATTACGTCATCGGTTAATTTTGAAACCTGAAGCACAATTAGATGGAATAATAATTGATGGTGTAATTAATTCTATATTGAAAAAAGTTTCAGTACCAAGGTAATAAGTAAGGAAGGGGGAAAAAGGAATTCAAAAGTCAAAAGTCAAAAGTCAAAAGTAAGATTTTACAGGCTTAAAACACGGAAGTTAAAAGTTAAAGGTCAAAAGTCAAAAATCAAAAGTTAAAAGTAAGATTTTACAGGATCAAAACACGGAAGTTAAAAGTTAAAAGTTATCAAAATTTTTATATTCGATCAAAAGGAACTAATAATTACACTTTTCTTCTTAAGATAAGATATAGTAGTCGAAAGAAAGGGCCTGGACAGAACGAAAGCTTAAAACTCAGACAACGTAAGATTTTCCATCTGTCCTCTTCCTTCTTCCCTATTTTTTCTCTTTCTTCTGCTATATTGACTAATAATTTATAGATCCAAACTTACGATTTAGCAATTATTAATAATAAAAAAATATTACTTTTTTTCCGGAACTATTCCCAATGCTCCTGTTCCACTATATATGTATCCAATTCAATGAATAAAGCAGCGCAGGAATTAATGATTTTGATGGAAAACCAAACTTCTATCAACTTGTCCTACATTGTGTTACAATTAATTCAAGATTTATTGATATTTTACATTATTATATATTAAAATACTAAAGGGTGGGTAAAAGGGTGATTATAAAAAATAACTATAACTATAATTTTAAATCTCGTCAACCAGGAATACTTCAATTTATTATATTTAGCACAATCGTGCTTATCCTCAGTAGCTTAATGATATTTACTCCAGGAGCAGCATTAGTAGAATTTAAAAATTCTACAGCTCCAGTAGTTTTAGATGGGCGGCCAATAATCAAAATTAGCAGTGTCGGAGAATATACTGCCCAGAAAAGAGCCGAATTAATTGAAAAAAAGTTATTAACCGTAGTCTCATCATCAAACCCTATACATTTAAAAGTTAAAACAGATGAAAAACTACCAACAATTTGGTTAAACGATGCCTATCTATTAACTGTTACTCCAAAAGATGTTTTTCCAGGAAGTAATCTCAAAGAGCAAACAGAAATTTGGGCAGGAAAAATTGAGGAGTCAGTAAAAAACGCTCAAAAAGAACGCTCTTTAAAATTTATGGGAAACACATTAATTAAAATAGGAGCAATTATCATTGGGGCTATATTAATAAACTGGTTCTTAAAGTTAGTATGGCGAAAATATTTATATCAAGTCCTATTGTTTTTTTTGGGAAACCATGGCATTTCTCATCCGGAAGAAAGCAAAAGTTTATCTATATTAATTAGTTTAAGTTTGTTAGTGACGAGAATGGCTTTATGGGTAGGAACGATTCTGTATATTACTAATAAATTTCCCCTAACTCGACAGTTCAGTTATCAATTTACCGATACCTTAATTTCCACCTTTACTTCTCCAGTAATTCATTTGGGAAATCAAACATATTCTGTACCCGATCTATTCATTTTAGTAGGTTTAGTCTGGGCACTAATAATTGGTGTTGGTGGAACAACAAATATTTTGAGATCGCGCATTTTACGAGTAACCGGAATTAACCGAGGCGCTCAAGAAGCGATCGCCACTATGACCAAATACAGTTTAATCACTATTGGTGTAATGGTATTATTGCAAGTATGGGGTTTAGACTTGAGTTCTATTGCCTTGTTAGCTAGTGCGCTTGGCGTTGGTATTGGTTTAGGTTTCCAGGATATTGCTAGAGATTTTGGCAGTGGTTTGATAATATTGTTTGAGCGACCAATACAGGTAGGTGACTTTGTAGAAGTTGGAGAATATCAAGGCACTGTTGAACGCATTGGTGCGCGTAGTACAATGATTAAAACTTTCGACCATGTATCTATTATTGTACCTAACTGCCGGTTTTTGGAGGCGGAGCTAATAAATTGGGACCATGACCACCCAGTTTCAGCATTGCGGTTACCAGTAGGAGTTGCTTACGGATCTAATGTAGAGGCAGTACGTCAAGCTTTATTAGATGCAGCAGCAGCATCTTATCCCGATGTGTTATCGATACCAGAACCCCAGGTATTGTTTATTGAGTTTGGAGATAGTTCTCTAAATTTCGAGTTACGGGTATGGACAGCGGAACCGAGCAAACAAGAAATTATTAGGAGTGACTTGTATTTTAAGATTGAGGCAATATTGCGGGAGCGTGAGATAGAGATTCCGTTTCCACAACAGGATTTGCATTTGCGGTCTGGGAATTTACCAATTGATTTATCTCCACGAATGGAAGCAATGTTGATGCAGTTTTTCCAGCAGGGAAGCAAGCAGCAGGAAAGCAATAGGAAAAAAGTTAATTTGAATGGCAAGGAAGAACAGAATTAATATAGGGTTTGCTGATTAAATATCAAATAATTGTCAGATAAAGGTTTTAGCCTTTTTAGGTATTGAAAAAGTACATGGTTTTCAGCTCTTCATGCTCAAAAAGAAGCGCATTAAAGAGCGCATAGTTGGGCAAAAAAAAATATTCCCCTACTCCCTTACTCCCCTACTCCCCCGCTCCCCTACTCCTTAATATTTAATCTCCCCCACTCCCCCACTCCCCCCCTCCCCCACTCCCCCACTCCCCCACTCCGCACACTCTCCACTCCCACCTCCTCAATAACTATCCGAATGCCACCCACACACCAAAACTCCCTCTTATCGCTTAATTTAAATCGAAAGAGCCACCCTCTGA
>NZ_JAAHHG010000449.1 GCF_010692555.1 Okeania sp. SIO3B5
GGATAGTGGAACAGTGAAATTTGCCAAAATTTGCCGATTTTGAGCGCAAAGTACGCGTCTTTAAGCTCTAAGAGAATATTTGGTTCAACGCCGCTTAAAAGCCTTCATCCCCGTGTCTGGTGTGTCTCCGTGTCCCCGTGTCTATCGAGAATGAAACAGCCCTGCCCTCCTGGGAGGGGTTAGGGGTGGGTTGTCTCCTACCCTCACCCATACAGCGGTTTTCATTTGGGTAAACCACAGTAGAGATATTCCATGGAACGTCCTTACAGGGTTTTGATTGTGAAGATGTGGTTCATCAATTTGAAAAGCGCTGTAAGACTTTTTCAGCAAGCCCTAAATATGCCAGCGCACATTGCTATATCTCACAACTCAAATCATATTGCTACAGCAGATTTCGAACTAATGCGGTACAACTGACAGGGGAAATATTTTTTGCTTGTTCACTACCCTAATTCCCATCTTCTCTACTCCCTACTCCCTAACAGTATCAATGTATTTACCTCATAACGTGCGGAAACTGCTGTATAACATAGTGTAAGCATTTGCTGCGGAATGCTGCGCAAACAGCTATTAGCTGTCAGCTATCAGACATCTCCAAAAATCAAAAATAAAATCAATTATCGTACAGAAATTATCAGTTATTCCCCTCCCCTCCTGGGAGGGGCGAGGGGTGGGTTCCCTATTCCCTATTCCCTATTCCCTATTCCCTATTCCCTATTCCCTCTTTTCTGAAGATGTCTATTAACAACAAGACTTTCTCATATTAGGATAGTGTTTAAATTAATATAGACTTTAAGGGCAAGGGAGCCAACTTTTGTAGTAAGAGAATTAATAAAGCTTTGATCGTCAACTAAAAGCAATAGCTGTTTGCGTAGCATCCCGGAGGGAAGTGCTGATAACGCAGTTACGACTATAGCAGGCTAGCTGACGGCTGTTTGCGCAGCATTCCGCAGGAAATGCTTACAACATAGTTAATATTAAGTATAATGTAAATATAGCTATTCTAAATTAACGAACTATGAAAAATTCACCAATATATAATAAAAAGTATAGAAGTATTATCCCTGTTTATTTAAGAAAATCTTCTATTCTTAATTTATTCTTAATCACAATTATAGCTGTTTTCAATACTAGCTGTAGTATTTGGGACTTGAAATTATATAATTCTGGGCAAACTATAGACAAACAAACTCGTTTTTCCTTGAATAACCGTCCAGACTTTTTTAAAAAAGGACGACTACAGATAGAGCGGGAAATAAAACAGCTCGAAACACAAAAACCCCAATCTGTATTAACAATTGAATCTGGACAGATAGAATGGCAAAAATTTCTTTTTAGAGAAGGCGATTTTACCATCTGGATGCCTACAGGTGGAATGACGGCTGAAAGAGAAATTATTGAAACTGAGAATGGAAATATTAATTTTAAAGTATTTGCAAGTCATCCTGAATCAGCAAGATTTGTAGTTGCTTATTCTGACGTTTTAAATAGTAAACAATTAGCAGATAAACAAGATATATTAGCAAGAGTACAAAACCAAATTGTTGATGTTAAAAATTTTAAATTGAGTAGGAATTATCCCTACAATTCAGAAAGATTTTTAGGAAGAGAATTTATACTCAAAAATGATGTAGAAACTATTACATTTAGAGTTTACTTAGCAGAAAAAAGATTGTATATGACTGGAGCCAGTGAAATAGAAAGAAAAAACGAAATTCCAGGAGCAGTAGAAAAATTTTTAGATTCATTTAAACTGAATTAAATACGGTGATGAATAATATACGGGTACATCTCAATTAAGCGATAAATAATTGTACTCAAGAAGGAGGGATGAATAATTGTACTCAAGGAAACAGAGAGAAAAGAGAGATAATAAAGTAGTTGTTACCAAAGATGACTTATGGATGCTCAAAATTCATGTAGACAGGTGTACCTCATAACAACGGGAACCGCTGTAACTGATAACTGATAATATCATGTTTGGATAATCAGTTATAAAAAAACTTTATCCCTTCTAATCTTCTCTTCCCTTCTGCCTTCTGCCTTCTGCCTTCTGCCTTCCCACTAATAACTGATAACTAAAATGACAAACACCATTGCTTTACTTGCTTATGACAGTAAAAAAGACAACTTAGTTGAATTTGTCAAACAACATCAAGTTGTGCTATCTCGCTATCAATTAATTGCCCCAGAAGACACTGCTAAATATCTTTTACAAGAAACAGCTATAGAAATAAACTCTGTATTACCAATTTCCTTGGGAGGAGATGCTCAAATAGCAGCAGAAATAGCCACAGGAAATATTATTGCTGTTATCTGTTTAGTAGACTACCTATTTTCTCAATCTTATGAACCAGAACTCCAATTATTACTGCGTATTTGTCAGGTACATAATGTTCCCATTGCGATTAATATTGCCACTGCTGAAGCAATTATTAATAGTTTCATTCAAGCTACTGTTGCCCACCTAATATTCAACCCTGTATCTGGCCAGGGCAATGCTCAACAAGAATTATCATTAATTAAATCACTTCTCGAACCTCATCTGCATTTACATATACACGAAACCACTATAGAACAAACAGCAGAAGAATTGACAAAAGAAGCGATCGCTAAACAAGCAGATATCATTCTTGCTTCTGGCGGTGATGGCACTGTTTCTGCCGTTGCTGGAGAATTAGTAAATACAGGTATTCCTCTGGGTATAATTCCTAGAGGTACTGCCAATGCTTTTGCTATGGCTTTAGGAATTCCCAGTATTACACCAATTAGAAGTGCTTGTGAAGTCATCTTAGCAGGCAAAATTCGTACAATAGATGTTGGGCAGTGCAATGAGCGTACCATGATTTTATTAGCAGGAGTGGGGTATGAAGCAGAAACTATAGAGAGAGCAGATCGAGAAGCTAAAAATCGTTGGGGAGTGCTTGCCTATATGATGGCAGGTTGGCAACAACTAAACGAACAACAACTTTTTGATGTTGAAATAGAAATTGATGGTGTTACCAAAAACTTTGAAGCAGGAGCAATAACTATTGCTAATGCAGCTCCACCCACATCAGTTTTAGCTCAAGGTTTGGGAGAAGTAATTATGAATGATGGTTTATTAGAAGTAATGATTATTACCTCTAATAGTAGACTGCAAGCTGTTAATACTGTAGTTAGAATGTTTGGTTCAGCTATATTTAAAACTCCTGCTCAAGATCAAGATACTATTGGTTTGCGAACCAAGCAGGTAAAAGTTAATACAGAACCACCGCAAAAAGTTGTACTTGACGGTGAAATTATTGGCACTACTCCAGTTGAGATTAAGTGTATTCCTGATGGTTTAATTGTCCTTGCTCCGCCAACTAATGAAATTGAAGAAAAATCTGCCTGGAGCTTTCTATCTTTACCAACAAGAATTAAACATCAGGATATGCAAAATGATGATATGATTTAATAGCAGAAGGAAGAAGGAAGAAGAAAGAATGAAAAATTTTGTGGGTATTTGGTGAAGCGCGTGTATGATATTAATCTTCATTACTTAGGAGTAAACCCACCCCTCCCCCTCCCAGGAGCAGGGCTATTTCAAAGTATCGCAAGTTAACGATGAGCGGGAGAATAGGAGTAATGGGGATCAAAGAATAGCAAAATTTACCAAAATTGGCTGATTTTGAGCGCCAATAACGTCCCTTTTGCTCTGACTAAAATGGTGAAAAGTCAATTTAATCATAAATTAAAAGCCTCTATCCCCGTGTCTGGTGTGTCTCCGTGTCCCCGTGTCTATTGAGAATGAAACAGCCCTGCCCTCCCAGGAGGGGAACTCAGGAGTCATATCATGTCCGGTAGCATCGGAGCGTGTATAAAATTAAGGTGACACTCTTGAGAAAACCTTCTGCCTCCTGCCTTCTGCCTCCTGGGAGGGGTTAGGGGTGGGTTGCCTCCTGCCTTCTGTACACCAAAGTCTAATTATTCAACCGGATATAATATCAGGAGGGAAGAAAAGAGAAAAGTAGAGGTAATTTCAATATTTCTTCAGTACTGTAAATTATTAAATTTTACACAAAAATAATGATTGACTCAGACAAAATCAATATTTCACAGCAACAACCTACAAAAGGTAACCATGCAATCGTAATTGGTGGTAGTATCGCAGGGTTATTAGCAGGGCGAGTATTAACAAACCATTTTCAACAAGTAACAATAGTAGAGCGCGATCGCTTTCCCGAACATCCCCAATTTCGGCCAGGAGTAGCTCAAAGCAATCATGTCCATGTACTATTATCCAAAGGTCAACAAATTTTAGAGCAACTGTTTCCTGGTTTAGTCAAAGATTTGGAAACTGCTGGTTCCCTAAAAATTGATTGGGCAGCAGAATTTCCCTGGTATAATTTATTTGGTTGGCAGCCTCGGTTTCGTTCGGATATAAAAAGTTGTCTTTGTAGTCGGCATCTATTAGAGTGGGGAATACGTCGTCAATTAACTGCTGATTACAGTGTGCAATTTCTAGAAGGTACTCAGGTAAAAAATTTACTCAGCAATGTTAATAACTCTAGAGTTACAGGAGTACGAATAAAGTCAAATTCTCACGAACAAGATTTAACTGCTGACTTAGTTGTTGATGCTAGTGGGCGAAATTCCTCTCTACCTAAATGGTTAACTGCTTTAGGTTATCAAGCTCCTGAAGAAACAGTAATAAATTCTTTTTTGGGCTATAGTAGTCGATGGTATAAGTGTCCAGAGGGTTTTCAGACAGATTGGAAAGTATTAGCAGTAGGAACAAAGCCACCCAATGATCAACGTGCGGGGATAATTTATTCGGTGGAAAACAATTGTTGGGTGACTACTCTTTTTGGTATCAATAAAGATTATCCTCCTACTGATGAAGTTGGTTTCCTAGAATTTGCCCGTAGTTTGCGAAATCCCATTGTCTACGAATTTATTAAAGATGCTCAACCCATTTCCCCTGTCTATGGATACCGACGTACAGAAAATCGCCTCAGTCATTACGAGAAATTATCAAGACTACCAGATGGTATTGTGGCTATAGGTGATGCAGTATGTTGTTTTAATCCTGTTTATGGTCAAGGCATGACTGTAGCTGCTTTAGGAGCGATGGCTCTCGAACAGTGCTTGCAAAGTAATCCCAGTCTTAAAGGTTTCAGCAAGTATTTCCAGAAGCAACTTGCTCAAGTAAATTCTATGCCCTGGTTAATGGCAACTGCGGAAGACTTACGTTGGCCAGGTACAGAAGGTGCCAAACCAGACTGGATGACAAGATTAATACAGCAATATTTAGACCAGGTATTGCGGCTTTCAGTAGAGTACCCGGAAGTTTATCAAAAATATATAGTAGTCATGCAACTGACTCAACCTCCAAAAATTCTGTTTCAACCTGATATTATGGCAAAAATTTTGGGGCAGATCATCAAAAACAATCAACAATTTGAGCAAACAGATCGAAGGCAAAATATTCCTAAACTGCTTTTTTAGGCGTTTGTGAAGCGCGTGTATGATATTAATCTTAATTATTTAGGAGTTAACCCACCCCTAACCCCTCCCAGGAGGGGAACTCAGGAGTCAGGAGGAGAGATAATCACAAAGATGAGCATAGTTATAACGATTGAAGAATTTTTTTATGTCCAATTAAACGGATTTGATATACAGCATATTTCGGGCAAATGAGGTACAAGCTTGAATGGTAAAATCATTGTAGTGCGGGCATCTTGCCCGCGACAGGTGTACCTCATAACAACGGAAACCGCTGTAATATTCACTTCAATATTCAATCTCCCCCTACTCCCCTACTCCCCCACTCCCCCACTCTCTACCATCCAAACTAAAAAGCTCAAAATTTGCTCAACGGGAGGCAATGGATAATCTTTGACATCCTCCCCGGCCTAAAGGCACGGGGATTCCTACCGAGCCTTAGCTCCTCGGTGGGTTGACGTTTCACAGGCTGCTGCTACTTTTGCAGTAGTCTTACGCTTGCCTCCGCGTCCGTTTAATGTCTCGGACTGCCCGCCCGCGACTAATATATTTATTGCTGCATTCTCATCTCTATCGTGTTTTGTGCCACAGTTTAGACACTCCCATTCTCGCACCTGAAGGTCTAACTTACCACCTTTAAACCCACAATCTGAACAAACTTGAGATGTTGGCTCCCAACGACTAATTACTCTGAAATCACGACTATATTTTTCTGCTTTTCCTTCTAACAGTGTCCTGAATTGCCTCCAACCTAAATCTGATATCGCTCTAGATAATTTACGGTTCTTAATCATACCAGAAACGTTTAAATCTTCTAAAACAACTGTTTGGTTTTCACGAATTATTTTAGTAGATAATTTATGCAGAAAATCTGTCCTTGTATCTTTCAGCTTGCCATGGAATTTAGCTACTCTAACCCGTGCTTTTTCATACCTTTTTGAGCCTTTGGTTTTATGAGATAATGACTTACTTAACTTTCTTAACTTCTTAATTCGTTTTTTGAGTGGTTTAGGAGCATCAACTTTTGTACCATCGCTAAATGTAGCAAAGGTTTTGATACCTAAATCTATACCTAATGAATTATCAGTTTGAGGTAAGATTTCTGGTTGTATTTCTACTACAAAACTTAAGAAATATCTATGAGCTGAATCTTTAATTACTGTTACTGATGATGGAGCAGCAGGTAACTCCCTTGACCAAACTATTTTTAGTTTTCCAATCTTAGCTAAATAAACTTTATGCTGACCAATCTTAAAGCCACCCTTTCTAAACCTAGCAGTTTGCTTTGATTTCCTACTTTTAAATTTAGGAGGTCTAACAGGTCTACCTTTTCTCTTGCCTTGAGTTGATTTAAAAAAGTTAGAGCAACGCCTGATTTAAATCATTCAATGATTGCTGCAATGGTATGTTAGAAACCTCTGACAACCATTCTCTTTCTTCAGTCTTTTTAGCAGATGTAATAAAAAGCTTTTGTAGTTCTGAATTAGTAGATTTCTTTTCTCCTGATCTATACCTCTGTTGGCAGAAAGCTAGACTATCATTCCAAACCACACGGACACAGCCAAATAGCTTGGCTAATCGGTATTTTTGTCCCGGCGTTGGATATATACGGTACTTAAATCTAGCTTTCATAACTTGAACTTCAAACTAACAAAACAATAACATATTTATTGAAAAACATCAACCCGCAAGCAATAAAAAGTCGCCCTAGAAGGGCGAGGCTTGAGACCCATTTTTTCGGTCAAATCAATTGTTATATCATGTCCGGATAATAGCGTGATCAAAAAACCTTTTCCCTTCTAACCTTTTCTTTCCTTCTGCCTCCTGCCTCCAGCATAGCTGCCTTACCTTCTCCAAAGTATAAGTATTCAACCGGACATGATATTACTGTTTGCTCTTCGAGTTTGAGAAATCGCCAAACTGTACCACTTGTCACTGTACCGTAGATAGTTGAAATTGGTTGCTGTTTTTGTTGATTAAACCGTTGAGCTGCTACCATTTCTGCTAAACATTGTCCAAGAGCTGGTTTGAGGTCTTCTTTTTTCGCTTCAACTAATACCACCACAGGAGCTTTAATATACAATTGCTCTGGAGAACGACTAATTAGAAAATCAACATACCCAGTCAAATCAACTTCTGGTTGTACGGCAAACTCTTCGCCAGAAAAAACACTAATTTTTCCTTTGAGCTGACGTTTTACTTCTAATAATACTGGATTAATAATACCTTCAGAACGAGCTTTTTCACTACCCACAGCGATCGCCCAAGGTACTGTTTCTTTGAGGGTATCTTTAAGTAAAGCAGTAGGATTAATTGAGGAAGCCTCTGGTAAAAAGCGATCGCCTTCTACGATAGTCAGTTGAAAATCTTCTACAACTTTACTCAGAGTAAATTTACTATACGGCATAATGGAAGTAGGGGAGTGGCTCACACGGATTATGGCACGGATACACGGATACGGAAGGGACTAAGGGAGTAGGGGCCAATGGCATTCGCCCCTATAGGAGTGAGGGAGTGAGAGATTGACATCCTCCCCGGCTGTTAGGCGCGGGGATTCCTACTGAGCCGTAGCTCTTCGGCGGGTTGACGTTTTGCTTCGCATAGCTGTCGCTAACACAGGGTGCTGCTTCCTTGGCGGTAGTCTGATGCTTCCCTCCACGTCCGCGTACGAGTTTCCGCAATACGAAGCTCCTCCGGAGGAGGCA
>NZ_JAAHHG010000045.1:0-12313 GCF_010692555.1 Okeania sp. SIO3B5
TGCTAAATTGGGCACATTATCGTTTCAAACAAACTCTTAAGTTCCATGCTTTAAAACGAGGAGCAACCGTAATAGATGTAACTGAGGAATATACTTCCAAAACTTGTACTCATTGCGGTCATGTTCATCAAAATTTAGGAGGCTCAAAGCATTTTAAATGTCCGCATTGCGGTCATTCAATGCCGAGAGATTGGAATGGCGCTTTGGGGATATTCCTCAAAGCATTGCGAGATACCGCCAGTGTCGATGGTTCTGCCGTCACACTGCTATGAACGGTTTTCCCGACTTTTGCCGGGAATTGCCGGGCTTGATGTATCTGTAGGACTATGAGTATGGAAAACCTTAACCGCGTTTGTTGAACGAAAATGCGGTCTAGATACTGTTAGTCAGGAAAGTTGTAGCGTCAACCAAGTAATTTCGTTGAAAATATTCGAGGGTTGTAGTCTCAAGGCCATAGTTAATAGGCCAGTTAAAATTAGCAATTCTCTCCCGTTAAATTTTGATAATTATAACGAGAGAGCATTAATCAGACTTAGTCTTCGTGTTCATCAAAAGGGTCTCTCAACTCTTTAGCGGGAGGTCCAAAAGCTGTGTAAATTGAAAAGCTAGTAATGGCCACAACCATTACGCCGATAGAGATACTAAGAACTGTTGCAGGTTCCATATAATTCATTAATAATTATTAGTGCTATGCATATACAATATTATTACAAAAGATTAAAAAATTCTGCTGAATTATAGATTACATAGAAACTTATGGCACAAAGAACTGGATTAGGAGACCTGCTCAAGCCTTTAAACTCTGAATATGGTAAAGTATCTCCCGGTTGGGGAACTACACCATTAATGGCCGTTTTTATGGGCTTATTCTTTGTCTTCTTGTTGATTATTCTCCAAATCTACAACTCTTCGTTGTTGTTAGAGAATGTTGATGTGGACTGGGCTAGTCTAACTAAATAAGATTAATTAAAAAGTAGGGCTAAGAAATTAAACTAACTAAAATTTCTCCAGCCCTAGCCATATCCTTAGTAATAATCTCAGGTAAATTTTAGGAGTAAAAAACAAGATGAATATTTTTGGTATTGGTCTCCCTGAAATGATTGTAATTTTAGTCGTGGCTCTTTTGATATTCGGTCCAAAGAAACTACCAGAAATTGGTCGTAGTTTAGGGCAAGCGATAAATAGTTTTAAGGCAGGAGCTAAAGAGTTTGAAAATGAGTTTAAACGAGAGGCAAAACAGTTAGAAGAAGGGTCTCAAGTTAGTCAGTATGCACCTGAATCAGAGTCAGAAAAAGTAGTAACTGTTTCTTCTCCTACAGATACAAGCCAGAAAAGCTAGTTGATCAACAATTAATAATTAATAATTAATAATTAATAATTACCTATCTTTGAAAAGAAGAGGATTGACTAAAAGGATTTTTTTTTGTTGTTTCTCCTTTAAAGGAGAGGGTTTAAACCTTAATTATTAGGTGAAAGTAGAGAAAAAAAATCACCTTAGCAAATCCAAAAAATTATTATATTTTTGACAATTTAATTTTAATTCTGAAAGTAATGAAAGAGGAAGCATCAGGGCAAAATTTAGTGATTCCTCAATTAATTGTAGGTTTGGGAAATCCTGAGCCAAAATACGAAAAGACTAGGCACAATATAGGATTTGCAGCAGTTGATACTATAGCAAATGTGTGGCAAGTTTCTCTATCTGAAAACCGGAAATTTAAAGCAGAATTTGGAGAAGGCAGAGGTATAAAATCTGATAAAATTTATTTGCTCAAGCCCTTGACTTATATGAATAGGTCTGGACAAGCAGTGCGTGCGGTGTTAGATTGGTATAAATTGAAACCAAATTCTGTGCTTATTATATATGATGATATGGATTTACCTATGGGACGACTGCGACTACGGTTATCTGGATCGGCAGGTGGCCATAATGGGATGAAGTCAGCGATCGCTCATTTAGGGACTCAAGAATTTCCTCGTTTGCGCATAGGTATAGGTAAGCCAAAGAATGCTGGTGCTGAAAGTAGAGATCCAAATACTATTGGTCATGTTTTAGGAAAGTTTAGCCCAACGGAAAGTCAATTAATGACTCAAGTACTGAAATTAGTTGTAGATGTAGTAGAGCTTTCTATGAGACAAGGAATAGAAAAAGCGATGAGTCTCTATAACAGTCGTAGTGTCAGCTTGCCAGAAGATTAGACTTCTTGGAGAAGTCAGGCAATAGAGAATAGGGAATTGTTTATTTCATATCTTGAATTGATTTAATTAGGGCTTGCTGATTAAATCTCAAAGCATTGACTGATATTGGTATTAGCCATTTTTAGCTTGAAAAAATTACCTGGTTTTAAGCCCTTCACGCTCATGCATGGAGCGCATTTTGGGGTAACTATGGCAAAAAAATCACTCTGGCTATAATGAACAACCACCTTCTCTATAATTACCCGTTCCTCCTGACTCTTCACTACTCCCTACTCCCTACCTCAACAAAAAGACTTTCCATACGCAAACCCTAATTAAAACTTTTGCCAGAGGTCCATTAATTTACTATTTAAAAAAGTATTTAAAAGTTCCTTGATTTCTATAAGTGAGGATATTATAGAAATTTTAAATTTTATAAAATTTAAAATTTTGACTTGAATAAAAGTGTGATTTTTAACTATTAATGAGTTATAAAGGTTTACCAGAAACTACTGCTTATGTCAGAGTAACTCGTCAGTCTTGGCAAAAAGGGACTATTGAAGGAGAAGTAAGTGCTGGTTCTTTTAATTGGAATTTTAAATGGGGTTTTCGCCATAAAAAAACTCTTTCCATTCAACCTTCTCAAGGACGTGCTTTAATTCAAGAACCTTTAGGTAGGTTTCTAGAAAAATGGGATTATCAACTAGAAGCTGGTGGGGATTACTATTTTACAATTAAAGCAAAATTTTAAAAAAATTTAAATAAGTGGTCAGTGGTCAGTTTTTCCTGCGGAATGCTACGCAAACAGCAATCAGCAGATTTTTTTTGAGACTCCCTCGTTTGTGGAACATTCCGGAACGAAAAGTAGATTTCAACTCCTCCGAAGGCCATCCGGCCGATCAAAAGCCAGGGATTTTTACCTGGAGCTGCTAAAAGCTGAAGCGCTGTTAACGTAGTTCCTCTGCAGGAGGCTAGCTAAAAGCTGATAGCTAGTTGAGATATTATCAGGTAGGTGCAAGATTTTAGTTACACTTGAGCTGAAACAGGTTAAAATTAACTACTCCCCGTAGCTGTTGCCGAGGGGATTCTAAGTTGATACTACGCAACACCGATAAATCCTTGTTGCTTCGTCTCTCATGATTCTGACCAAAGATATATTCTTTGGGGACAAGTCAAGATGCCCCTACACAGTCGGCATAGCGTCTAAACCATGCTTTGCTGCTTACTTTTGTCTAAACATTTGTATATCCAGACAATAGCACAGAACAACTAAATTGGAAAAAAGCACGTTGATAATGAATAATGAATAATGAATGATTCTTTAATTATTAATTATTAATTATTAATTATTTAAGGTGTTTATGTAATTAAAGTTAACCCTCATAATACATCACAAAATTGCAGTAATTGTGGTCATAAAGTGTCTAAAACTTTATCAGTTAGAACTCATTCTTGTCATAAATGTGGAACAGTTTTAGATAGAGATGAAAACGCTGCAATTAAAATATTAAATAAAGCATTAAACGAGGTGGGTATCATCTTGTCTGCTTGTGGAGGCTTAGGCGTTAGTCAGCCTGTAAAACAAGAAACTTCTTCGTTTGAGAAGCTCCCGCTATAATCTTCGATTTAACGGGAGAGAACTTCACAACCCAAAACCTTCTTCAAAAAAAAATTTATGAGTAAATTTGTATTTATAACTGGTGGAGTAGTTTCCAGCATTGGTAAAGGAATTGTAGCAGCAAGCTTAGGCCGTTTGCTCAAATCACGGGATTATTCCGTATCTATTCTGAAATTGGACCCCTATATCAATGTAGACCCAGGTACCATGAGTCCCTTCCAACATGGAGAAGTATTTGTCACAGAAGATGGGGCAGAAACAGACCTAGACTTGGGTCACTACGAACGATTTACAGATACCTCCATGTCCCGCCTAAATAGTGTTACCCAGGGTTCAATCTACCAAGCAGTTATCAATAAAGAAAGACGAGGCGATTATAAAGGGGGTACAGTTCAAGTTATTCCTCATATTACCAACGAAATAAAAGAGCGGGTACATAGAGTTGCCAAAAATGCTAATCCAGATGTAGTAATTACAGAAATCGGAGGGACTGTAGGAGATATTGAATCTCAGCCCTTTTTAGAGGCTATTCGGCAATTTCGTAAAGATGTGGGACGAAATAATGTGTTATATATCCATGTTACCCTAGTCCCTTGGATTGCGGCGGCAGGGGAAATGAAAACTAAGCCCACTCAACATTCAGTCAAAGAGTTGCGCTCTATTGGTATTCAGCCAGATATTCTGGTCTGTCGATGCGATCGCCAACTTAGCTCCAGCTTAAAAGAAAAAATGTCTGAGTTTTGTGATGTACCTGTAGCATCTGTAATTACATCAAAAGATGCCCAAAGTATTTATGAAGTACCTCTAATGTTAGAGGCAGAAGGACTAGCGGTGCAAGCTCTAGAATTATTAAATATGGAGCAACGTCAACCAAATCTTGATAGGTGGCAAACTTTGGTCAATCGTCTTTATCATCGGGACAATCCTGAAATAAAGACAAAAAAGGCCCAATCATCTACTACTACAACTATTGAAATTGCAATAGTAGGTAAATATATTCAACTGAGCGATGCTTATTTATCAGTGGTAGAGGCATTACGCCATGCTGCAATAGCTATTGGTGTGGACTTAAATCTGCTTTGGGTCAATTCTGAAGATGTAGAGGTCAAAGGAGCAAAGACCTACCTGGAAAAGGTGAATGGAATTCTTGTTCCGGGGGGGTTTGGTGTGAGAGGCATTGATGGAAAAATAGCTGCTATTCAATATGCTCGGTTGCACAAAATTCCTTTTTTAGGGTTATGTTTGGGAATGCAATGTGCGGTAATTGAGTGGGCACGCAATATAGCAAAATTGGAATGTGCCCATAGTGCGGAGTTTTATCCTGAAACACCAAACCCAGTGATTAATTTGTTACCCGAACAACAAGATGTAGTAGATTTAGGTGGTACTATGCGACTGGGACTTTATCCTTGCCGTCTTCAAACCGATACATTGGCATTTAAAACTTATCAACAGGAGGTGGTTTATGAACGTCATCGTCATAGATATGAGTTTAATAATGCTTACCGGAACTTGTTGTTAGAAACAGGATATGTTATTAGCGGAGCTTCTCCTGATGGTAGATTAGTAGAAATTATTGAACTTCCCACTCATCCTTTCTTTATTGCGACACAATTTCATCCAGAGTTTCAATCTCGACCTAGCACTCCTCACCCTCTATTTTATAGCTTTTTTCAAGCTGCTAGTTCACAAGAAAAATGTTATGATATGTCTGTCAATAATGCTGAAGCTATTCTAGATAATGTAGTTAGCACAGGTTCTATCCTCAGTGCTGACTAATTTATTAGTTACTAAAAAAAATTTTATTATTGTTTTTTATCAGGTTGAATCGTCTTATCTTAGGGAATTACTAATAATCTTAAGTACAGCATTAACTATTTTTATATTTTCTAAATATTAATCGCTGATAGTTACCTTCGATATTTCAAACTTTTAGTAGTGTTAAACTTCTTAATTAAAGAAGAAATGTTTTTTATTGAGCTAACCTATCCCAGTAATAATGTTTTTTTTTGCTAAAAACCCTAAATATTTTGAGAGTGAAAAACAAAAAATTAAGCTTTTCAAACACATTTTACTTAAACAAATAAGCTTGTTAAAAATAGTGGGATAGATTCATTGAGTAGTAATTTACCAGATCGAGGGTGACTCAATAGTGTTGATCGGACTTTTAGGGTAACTTGCACTAATTTGGAGAAATGCAAGAAATCAAAGCTTTGAGGAGGTCATGTGGCCTACTGGATTAAAATAGATTATGAAAGAAGTAAATACTTGATCGACCTCGATCGTATTACTGCTTTTTCTTGTCAGTCAAATAAGCGACTAACTTTCTGGTTGCCAAATAGCAGTCAGCCAATTATTTTACATAAACAAAGTTGCGAATATGAGTATCAGTTAGTCCTAGAATATATTAAAGACAAAATTGAGATAAACTATCTACCTAATGATGAATTTTGGGTGCAAATTATGTACGACCGCCATGAATGGTTTATCAATTTGAATTGTATTAGTACATTTGCTTTTGAACCGAATGGTCGTATAACTTTTTGGCTACCAGATAGTACAAAAGATATTATTATTAGTCCTAATATCGATCCGGAAGCTTATAAAAAGGTTGTGGAATTTATCACAACAGTAACAGGGTATCCTTTACCTTGAAGAAGGAAGAAAGTCATGCATTCAAAAGTCATGCATTCAAAAGTAAGAAGTAAGAAGTTAACAAGTAAATTATAGTGGTCAATAGGAGTCAACGATCAGGAAGAAAGTCATGCATTCAAAAGTCAAAAGTAAGAAGTTAACAAGTAAATTATAGTGGTCAATAGGAGTCAACGATTCAGCAAGTATTTATGCTTAATATTGGGTGCATCTCATAGCAAGCAAAAATACTTTTTTCCTATATATTCCCAGATCCGGTGTTCCCAGCTCCGGTGTTCCCTAAAAGCGATAAATTTTTGGCTTTATTCACGCATTGAGATGCACCCTTAATATTTAAGCGAGAATTTGACTCCCGATCGAGGTAAATGAAGATAATTTATATAGTATAAATGCCTAACCAAGCTACGGATTTTATACTAATTTTCATGTTACAAATTGAAGTGCGGAATGTGGGTCTCTAAGTTCCCATTTCTCCTGACTCCTGACTCCTGACTCCTGACTCCTGACTCCTGACTCCTGACTCCTGACTCCTGACTCCTCCCCCTGCTAAAAGACTTTTTCAGCAAACCCTAATGAGTATGAAAACTTGCCCAAGCTAACTTAGCAGCTCCTAAAATACCAGCATGATTACCTAATTTAGCCGTTAATAATTTTAAGCCCAAACGAGAACTCAACAAAACTCGTCGCTCAATTTCTGCTTTAGCTACAGGCAAAAAAAGTTCTGCACCAGCACTCACTCCTCCCCCAATAATTACAGCTTCTGGTGTCAATATATAAATTAAACTTGCCAAACCTGCACCCAAAAGTTTGCCATAATATTCCCAGAATTCTAGAGCAAATTGGTCTCCAGCTTGAGCCAAATTTGCTAATTCCAAGGGTTCTTTACCAGTAGCTCGACGAATTGCCTGAACAGAAACATATTGTTCTAGAGACCCACTATTACCACTGTTACACTCTGGCCCGTCAGGGTTCAAAGTAATTAACCCTAACTCTCCCGCAGCCCCTAAATGACCTACAAATAATTGACCATCTAAAATAATTGCTCCCCCCACACCAGTACCTAGAGTAAGCATAATCATATTTTTAAACGGATGGCCTGCACCTAGCCAAGCTTCTCCTAAACCAGCACAATTAGCATCATTAGCGATAACTACTGGTAAACCAGTCTTTTCTTCTAAACACTCAGCCAAGGGAACATTTTGCCAATCTTTCAAATTAATTGCTACTTTAGATATTCTACCTTGAGCATCAGTAGGGCCAGGTACGCCAATACCGATCGCTTGAATAACTGCTGAGTTATCTGGTTGAGATTTAGCTACAGATAAATCGGTTGGATTAAAACTATAATTGTCGAGTGAAGGATTATTTCTTAAACCAGATTTTGCGGAGCGTTGCAATAACAAAATTGCTTCTACCATCACATCAACTATTGCTTTTGGGGTTGCAGGTTGAGGGGTTGGCAAATTCAAAGATTGATGACAAACTCCATCTTTGTCAAAACGCCCCAGTTTAATTGCCGTCCCCCCTATATCAATACCTATTACCTGAATATTCATGTTAGTTATTCTGTGTAGGGAGTATGTAACCGCGTAGCATTGCCTCAACAAAACAAGAAACTTCAGAAAGAAATTAGTTACCGAATAATTAAGGTTTAAAGCCTTTCCTCTCCTTTAAAGGAGAAACAAGCGGTCGTTTTGCTACGCAATATGAAAAGCGCAGCTTCCCATAGGGTGGGATGGCGAGGTCTCGGAGCCATATCCATGAGACCAAGAGAAGAAAAATTTTTCCTTTGAGTCAATCCTATCCGCTTTCAAGGAGAGGTAATTATTAATTATTAATTATTGAAAGTTATCCTTGTGTTGAAGCTCCCGTTATCATCTCAGATTTAATGATAAAGAACTTCAATTAAAATCTTTCAACACTAGAATTAAATATAGGTTCAACCCGGATAGCAATTATAGCAGAGGGACGAACAACCATATATTCTCCTTGAATAGTCTTAATTGGTACATTTACAAACTCTGGAGAATCATGCTTTGGAACTATAACACCACTGTACCAAGTTTGAAAATCTTTAAGACTAAGAAAACGTACTTCTTCACGAGCGCCACCTTCTAACAATAGGTGTATAGCAAATTCATCAGGGTTTCTAGGCATATCTTTATCAGTTATCAGTTATCAGTTACCAGTACCTCCTACTGTTTGCGCAGCATTCCGTAGGAAAGCAGAGCAACTATATCTAATAGGGGTTAACGGCAGTTAAGCCCTACAGGTAGTTTATATTTTCATATTTTGCGTAAGTCCTGATCCTTTTAAAAGGAAAGGTCTGAAACCTTATTTCTTGGACAAAAGTTAAAAATATTAATTCCGATCATTATAAATACCCAAATATAAATTTGGTCTGTACATAATAACACAATCCCTACACCAACCCTTAAAATACTGTGGATTAAACCTTAATTGTCAAACAAATAAATATAAATCTATGCCGCGACGCCAAGATATACGCAAAATCCTACTGGTTGGTTCTGGTCCCATTGTTATTGGCCAAGCCTGTGAATTTGATTATAGTGGAACACAAGCTTGTAAAGCTCTTAGAGAAGAAGGATTTGAGGTTGTGCTGGTTAATTCCAATCCAGCTACAATTATGACAGACCCAGAAATTGCCGAATGTACTTACATCGAACCCCTGACCCCTGAACTTGTAGAAAAAGTCATTGCCAAAGAACGACCAGATGCTCTATTACCCACAATGGGCGGTCAGACAGCTTTAAATATAGCAGTATCCTTGGCCAAAAATGGTACTTTAGCTAAGTATGGTGTCGAGTTAATTGGGGCTAAACTACCAGCAATTGAAATGGCCGAAGACCGACTGCTATTTAAAGAAGCAATGGCTCGAATTGGCATCCCAGTTTGTCCATCGGGTATCGCTAGTAGTTGGGCAGAGGCAAAGGCGATCGCTCAACAAATCGGCACTTATCCCCTAATTATTCGCCCTGCTTTCACACTGGGGGGGACAGGAGGAGGTATTGCTTACAATCAGGAAGAATACGAAGCAATGGCACAAGCAGGGATAGATGCTAGTCCAGTATCTCAAATCCTGGTGGAAAAATCGTTGATTGGTTGGAAAGAATATGAATTGGAGGTAATGCGAGATTTAGCAGATAATGTAGTAATTATCTGTTCGATTGAAAACATTGACCCAATGGGTGTACATACTGGAGACTCCATTACTGTTGCTCCAGCTCAAACATTAACGGATAAAGAATATCAACGACTGCGAGATGCTTCGATTAAAATTATCCGGGAAATAGGGGTAGAAACTGGGGGTTCCAATATTCAATTTGCCACCAACCCGGTGAATGGAGAGATTATTGTGATTGAAATGAACCCACGGGTGAGCCGCTCTTCAGCGTTAGCGTCAAAAGCTACTGGTTTTCCTATTGCTAAAATGGCAGCAAAATTAGCAGTGGGTTACACTTTAGATGAAATTCCTAATGATATTACTAAAAAGACACCTGCTAGTTTTGAACCGACTATTGATTATGTAGTTACGAAAATTCCTAGGTTTGCTTTTGAGAAATTTCCTGGTTCCCAAGCAGTGCTGACAACTCAGATGAAGTCGGTGGGAGAAGCAATGGCAATAGGTCGGACATTCCAGGAGTCGTTCCAGAAGGCGTTGCGGTCTTTGGAAACAGGTAGAGCTGGTTTTGGTGGCGATCGCTGGGAAAAGTTGCCAAGTTTGGAACAAGTACGAGCTGGGTTACGCACTCCTAACCCAGAAAGAATATTTACAGTACGTCATGCTTTGTTGTTAGGTATGACAGTGGAAGAAATTTATGAGTTGACTGGAATTGATATTTGGTTTCTCGATAAGATGCAGGAGTTGACCGATACAGAAAAATTGATTAAGCTGACTCCGCTCAAGGAGTTGACAAAAGAGCAGATGTGGGATATTAAACGGCAAGGTTTTAGCGATCGCCAAATTGCATATTGCAGTAAGACTGCTGAGGATGAAGTCAGAAGTTATCGGTTGAGTTTGGGAATTAAACCTGCTTATAAAACAGTGGATACTTGTGCAGCAGAGTTTGAGGCGCTGACACCTTACTATTATTCTACTTATGAAGAAGAGTCAGAAGTTTTGCCTTCTGAAAAACCAAAGGTAATGATTCTGGGAGGGGGACCTAACCGCATTGGTCAGGGAATAGAATTTGATTATTGTTGTTGTCATGCTAGTTATGCTCTGGGAGAAGACGGGTTTGAAACAATTATGCTTAATTCTAATCCGGAAACTGTTTCGACTGACTATGACACGAGCGATCGCCTTTATTTTGAACCTTTAACTAAAGAAGATGTACTAAATATTATTGAGGCGGAAAACCCAAAAGGAATTATTGTTCAGTTTGGTGGGCAAACTCCTCTGAAGTTAGCAGTTCCCCTGCAGAATTATTTAGAACAAACAGAAACTCCTTCCCAAACTAAAATCTGGGGTACTTCTCCAGACTCTATTGATACCGCAGAAGACCGAGAAAGGTTTGAGCAAATTTTACGAGATTTAGATATTCGTCAAGCTGCAAACGGTCTCGCTCGTAGTTTTGAGGATGCGTTAGCAGTTGCACAAAAAATAGGTTATCCAGTGGTGGTAAGACCTTCCTATGTTTTGGGAGGTAGGGCAATGGAAATTGTTTATTCTGACCAAGAGTTGGAACGTTATATGAAGTTTGCGGTACAGGTGGAACCAGAACATCCAATTTTAATTGACAAATTCTTGGAGAATGCTATTGAGGTAGATGTGGATGCTATTGCTGATGCCACAGGTCAGGTAGTTATCGGTGGGATAATGGAACATATTGAGGAAGCGGGTATTCACTCTGGAGACTCTGCTTGTTCTATTCCTTATCAAAGTTTGGCTCTTGCTGCGGTGGAAACAATTCGTCAATGGACTGTTGCTTTGGCAAAAGCATTGAATGTTATCGGATTAATGAATATTCAGTTTGCGGTGCAAGGGGAAACTGTATATATTTTGGAAGCTAACCCCCGTGCATCACGCACAGTACCTTTTGTTTCTAAAGCAATAGGTGTACCTTTGGCAAAGATGGCATCGCGGGTAATGTCTGGGAAAAAATTAGAGGAATTAGGTTTTGTAGAGGAACAAATTCCCGATCATGTTTCTGTGAAAGAAGCAGTGTTACCATTTGCTAAATTCCCTGGTACAGATACAATATTAGGACCAGAAATGCGTTCTACTGGTGAGGCGATGGGTATTGATGTTGACTTTGGTAAAGCTTTTGCTAAAGCGCAGTTATCCGCAGGGCAAAAGTTGCCTTTGGAGGGAACGGTGTTTGTGTCGATGAGCGATCGGCATAAGGAAGCTGTTGTGCCAGTGGTTAAGGATTTGATTGAGTTGGGTTTGAAAGTGATAGCGACTGAGGGAACTCGGAAGGTATTGTGTTTGCATGGTTTGGATGTGGGGTTGATGTTGAAGTTGCATGAAGGACGGCCAAATGTTTTGGATGGGGTTAAAAATGGAGAAATTCAGTTGATTATTACGACTCCTTCTGGGGAGGAAGCGCGTGCTGATGGGATTAAAATTCGGCGGAGTTCGTTAGATTATAAGGTGCCGTTAATTACGACTATTGCGGGGGCGAAAGCAACGGCGGCGGCGATTCGAGCGTTGAAGTCTGGAGCGTTGGAGGTGAAGGCGATGCAGGATTATTATTAAGAAGGAACGGCTAGACACGGATTTGGGCACGGATAAACGGATTTTCTCAAAGTGTTGGAGGTGAAGGGGATGCAGGATTATTATTAGGAGGAGGAACGGCTAGACACTGATTTGGGCACGGATAAACGGATTTTCTCAATCAGCAA
>NZ_JAAHHG010000045.1:12413-38651 GCF_010692555.1 Okeania sp. SIO3B5
GATTTGGGCACGGATAAACGGATTTTCTCAAAGTGTTGGAGGTGAAGGGGATGCAGGATTATTATTAGGAGGAGGAACGGCTAGACACTGATTTGGGCACGGATAAACGGATTTTCTCAATCAGCAATCTGTTGTAGTGTTAGAGGTGAAGGTGATGCAGGATTATTATTAGAGGAGGAACGGCTAGACACTGATTTGGGCACGGATAAACGGATTTTCTCAATCAGCAATCTGTTGTAGTGTTAGAGGTGAAGGGGATGCAGGATTATTATTAGAGGAGGAACGGCTAGACACTGATTTGGGCACGGATAAACGGATTTTTTCAAAGTGTTGGAGGTGAAGGTGATGCAGGATTATTATTAGAGGAGGAACGGCTAGACACTGATTTGGGCACGGATAAACGGATTTTCTCAAAGTGTTGGAGGTGAAGGGGATGCAGGATTATTATTAGGAGGAGGAACGGCTAGACACTGATTTGGGCACGGATAAACGGATTTTCTCAATCAGCAATCTGTTGTAGTGTTAGAGGTGAAGGTGATGCAGGATTATTATTAGAGGAGGAACGGCTAGACACTGATTTGGGCACGGATAAACGGATTTTCTCAATCAGCAATCTGTTGTAGTGTTAGAGGTGAAGGGGATGCAGGATTATTATTAGAGGAGGAACGGCTAGACACTGATTTGGGCACGGATAAACGGATTTTCTCAATCAGCAATCTGTTGTCACGCACTGTTTTAGAATATATGATCGTCTAGTAGAGTGTGTTGCAACGTATCTGATAAGACGAGTGTTTGTTACTGGGTTGACTATTTTTTTAGTCAACCTTGTAGAGATGTTTCATGGAAAATCCCTACAAGGTTTTGGTTGTGACGATGTGGTTGATAAATCTGAAAAGTGCCGTAATATAGAATCCGGTTGAATACTTATTATATGAGATGGGGAGATGGGGAGATGGGGAGATGGGGAGATGGGGAGATGGGGAGATGGGGAGATGGGGAGATGGGAGATTTAATATTGAAGTGTAGATAGAATTATAAACATATACTGTATTACCGGATTCTATATAACTGATAAAGAGGGAAACAAAGTTTAATTTGTCACACTTAACTTTTAACTTCCCTTAGCGATCGCAACTTTCATGCTACAAAGTCATATATTATCGAAAATTATAGTCAAATGAAAACTTTATTGAAGTGGACGGTTCAAGAATATCATCATCTAATTAATACTGGAATATTTGTTAACCGTCATCTGGAACTTTTGCATGGGGAAATTGTAGAAATGTCACCGGAAAGCCCAATACATATAGGACTTACGCAGATACGCTATATATAGTACTTGTAACTATTGTCCAATAGTTACTGGACTCTATACATAGTGTTTTTGCGTAAGTCCTGACATACTCAAATTACAGAAACTAGCGTTGAATATCTACGCTCTCTGCTAAAAGAGTTAGCTTATGTTCGGGAAGCACATCCCATTACTCTGTCTAATTCTGAACCTCAACCAGACATTGCGATCGCACGCCCACCCAGAAATAATTACTCTCAACGTCATCCTTATCCTGAAGATATTTTTTTGCTGATAGAAATTCCTAATACTACTCTAAGTTATGACTTAGGGGAAAAAAAGCAAGTTTATGCAAAAGCGGGAATTTTAGAGTATTGGGTAGTAGATGTGGAAAATCGACAAATTTATGTTTTTCAACATCCTCAAGCAGATAATTATGAATCGGAAGTTATTTTCCGGCAAGGAAAAATTAACCCCCTAGCATTTCCAGATATTTCTGTTTCAGTTAGTTCTTTTTTCGCAGAAAATTAATTACAAAAAAAAAGGTATAATTATTTTACCTTTGTTAAAATCAGAAACATATAAATAATTAATAGGACTTACGCAGATAAGCTATATATAGCGCTCAAAACTATTGTCCAACAGTTACTTTACTCTATAAATAGTGCCTTTGCGTAAGTCCTGATTAAATAATTACTCCATGCAATCGATATCTACAGAACACATTTCCATTACACCAGGAATGTGTGGTGGTAAACCCATATTAAAGGACATAGGATTCGAGTACAAGATATTGTTATCTGTTCGTGCCAGATAAAAATGTCTCCAGACGAAATTGTTGATCATTATCCCAGTCTGACTTTGGGAGATGTCTATGCAGCATTAGCTTATTACGACGATAATTTGGGCGAAATTAAATCTCAAAAATAATGTAGTTTAAATGTAGTTTATTTTTAGAAGTTAGTATAATGAACAAAAAAATCAAAATAGGTTTTTGTGTGATTGTATTGCTTTGTTTAGGAGGAGTAGGAATTACTGTTTTCCAACGAGCAAAAAAATCAGACAAAGAAAGCATTTATCAGCAAACTATCTATCCTGATTCGAGTTTTCAAGATGGTGAATTTATGGCATATAAATTCAATAACTATGACATGACGATTGTTTCTTTTATTGGTAATTTTGATTTGATATACAAACCATCCCAGGCTGAATCAGTCAAAACTGTTGCAACAAAATCGAATTATAAATATATAGTTAATGGCTCATTTTTTGAAGAATCGAAAGAACACGCTGGATGGCTTTCTGTATTAGGTAAAGTCAAAACTCCGGTCAAAGAAGATAAACAACTTTCCCATATTATTAGCTTTAATCCAAATACAGAAGAGTTGAATTTTATTGAAACTAAACTATTTGAAGCTTCAACGGAGAAGAATAATATTGAATTTCAGTCCGGGCCGTTAATTATAGATAGTAATCAAGTAACAACAAAATATATTAACCAATCTCTTAATGGTCTTTTGCTATTTGAAAGAACATTATTAGCCTATACAGAAGAAGACCGAAGAAAATATTTTATTATTACTAAAGAGAATGTCAAATTAGATGAGCTGGCAGACTATTTGTTAAAGGTTTCTGTGTTTTCAGGTAAGACCTTACATATTGTTAATTTAGATGGAGGATCTTCGGTGGCATTGTATTCTCAAACCCATCCAGAATTGAATTTTAATGAAACAGCTATATTGCCTATATTATTAGGATTAAAGTGAGGCATTATGTGAATTTTGGCTTAATTATGTAGCGAATATTATTTATCGTTCAACAATTATGAAAATTAGGAGTAAAATTTGTGATTGTAGTGATTGTAGGTTGGGTTAAGCGCAGCGCAACCCAAAAAAACTTTTAGAATCAAAGGATAAATTTTAGTATTATATAATCTTATATAATCAAACAGGAGAGAATTTAATGCAGGCAACTCAAACCCGTTATTCTGTCGAAGAGTATCTAGAGCAGGAAACAACTGCTGAATTTAGAAGTGAATATCGTGATGGAGAAATAATACCTATGACTGGAGGAACAGTAAACCACAATCGAATTGTTGGTAACTTTTACGCAACATTAAAGTATGGTATCAAAGGGCAACCTTACGAAACTTTTATGAGCGACTTGCGCTTGTCAATACCAACAAAAAATATGTACACCTATCCAGATTTGATGGTTATTGCTACTCCAGTTATTTATGCTGAAGGTCGGCGAGATACTATTACTAACCCTCAGATAATTGTGGAAGTGTTGTCGCGATCGACAGAAAGTTATGACCGGGGACAAAAATTTGAGTATGATCGCAGAGTAAATAGTTTCCAGGAATATATTCTCATCGATCAATACAGATATTATGTCGAACAGTTTAGCAAAACTGAGGATGGTAAATGGTTGTTGTCAGAATATGAAGGTGATGAAAGCGTTTTATCTTTAAGTTCGGTGGAGTTTCAAATCTCTTTGTCAGATATCTATGAAAATGTAGAATTTGAGTAAGGGGAAAGTAGGGAGATGGGGAGATGGTAATTAAACATAGCATTACTATTCAGAAATAGTATGACAGCGGACATGATATAAACATAAGAATAATTAATTCTAACTAGGGTACTAATTATCGGGATTTGATAGAGGTAGCCAATTTTCATCAAGTAATTGTTCGAGGTTATAAGGGAATTCTATTGGAAAAGAATCTAGTTTAGTTTTAGCTTTAACAAATTTGAGGGCATCTTGATAAATAGATAATAATTCTGCTTCTAAATAATTGCGTAAGTTAGTAGTTAAACGGCGTTTTAGTTGAGTTCTGAAATTAACAATTTCTGCCTCCCAATGATTAGAATATTGGGGGAATTCTGTTTGCCAATATTCGTATAAAAGTAGATGTCGGATTATTTGTTCTAGGCAACTTTCTACAGCGTTTTTTTCGTTTCTGCCCAAAGCTTCTAATTCCTCAATTAAATTTTCATAATCTAGTTGTGTTAATTGACGGTTTTTGAGTAATTTAATAGTTACTTCTAACCAGCGATCGTATTCGGTATCGTAGAGTTGTTTTAAGTTTGTGGTAGTGTTAGTCATTTTAAAATCATCAGTAAGTTAGCACAAACTAATTGTAAGAGTTAAATTTATGGATAAGGTAACATTTTTGGAAGCTTTGTTAATGTAGTTTTTAGTTCATCGGCATAAATAAAAAGGATGTCTCAAATTCTTAGCATTATTAATCCGGTTAGTAAGCCCCAGATTATTGTTTTTAGGGCAAGATTAACCCAAATATTTGATAGTAGTTGTGAATAATAATGGCTGATTTTTTTCATATTTATTTGTATGTTACATCTGATGGTTAAGTATAAAGGCAGGGGGTAAGCTAGGTTGCTAATATCCTCGTAATTCTTTAAGTTTATCTAGAGAGTCTTGATACGACTTTTGATTTGTTTGTTGTTTGTATAAGTCGGCAGCTTTTTCAAAGTCTGATATGGCTTTTTCAATGTCCTTAGGAGCCATGTAAAAATAAGTTGTACAAATTTTATCTAGGATAAATTGTGAAATATAGCTTCCATCAAAAAAACTGTTCAGGTTATTTTTACACGAGCCCTTATTGAGCTGGTAAGCCAGACCCCTGTTATAGTAAGCATCAGCATATTTGGGATAGAGTTGAATAATTTTAGTATAGTCAGCAATTGCCTTTTCATATTTTCCCTGGTTATGGTAAGTGTTACCCCGGTTATAGTAAGCATCAGAATCTTTGGGAAAGAGTCTAATAGCTCGGTTATAGTCAGCAATTGCCTTTTCATATTTTCCCTGGTTATGGTAAGCGTTACCCCGGTAATAGTAAGCATAAGCATCTTTAGGATCGAGTAGAATCGCTTGAGCATAGTCGGCGAGCGCCTTTTCATATTTTCCCTGCTTACGGTAAGCGTTACCCCGGTAATAGTAAGCATAAGCATCTTTGGGAAAGAGTCTAATAATTCCAGTATTGATTTGAATAACTTTAGTATAGTCAGCGAGCGCCTTTTCATATTTTCCCTGCTCACGGTAAGCGTTACCCCGATTATAGTAAGCATAAGCTTTAGCATAAGCATATTTGGAATGAAGCCGAAGAGCTTGAGTATAGTCAGCAATTGCCTTTTCATATTCTCCCTGCTTATAGTAAACAATACCTCTGTTATTGTAAGCTCTAGCATTAATATATTTGGGATTGAGTTGAATAACTTTAGTATAGTCAGCGATTGCCTTTTCATATTCTCCCCGATTATAGTAATAGTAAGCGTTACCCCGATTATCGTAAGCGTTATCATAGTTGTATTTGGGATTGAGTTGAATAACTTTAGTATAGTCAGCGATTGCCTTTTCATATTCTCCCTGCTTACCATTAGCAGTTATATTTTCTGATGCTTCCCAGATGGGATTAATAGCAAAAATAAGCACACCAACAAAAATACCAAATGCAGCTATTACTGCAACTCCAAGCTTACCAGACTTATTTGTTTTTGGTTGAAAGCCATGTGCAACTTTTCCTAACTTAGGAAGTTTAGGGAGTTTTGAAAATAAGCTTTTCAGCCTTATGGGGATAAGCGGTTGTATTTTCTGAGAAATTTGCACACCCTGTAGTTGAGTTTGTATAATTCTCCAAGTTTTATATGTTTTTGTGGGGTTATAACGCTTATAACCTGATATTGGTAAAAATGTGTCTGTCTTTAGCTTCCATGCTCTTTCGCACCAAAAACACTTTTGCAAATGCCTTTGATAATAGTGCTGTTCATTATTAGAACATTGTTTGAAAGATTGTTGAGCTTCCTGAAGAGCCAAAACCCAATTTTCTGCACTAGGTCTTTCTTGAGGAGAATTATACCCACTATAGAGAAAACGCTCCATCAACTTTCTCACTTCAGGATGCAGAGTATCAAAACGAGGTGCCAGCGGAGGACATTTGTAAGCAGAAGGTTTTTGCCCGTCTATCGCTGGAAAGGGGTGTTTTCCTTCCATTAACAACTGATAAATTAGCACTCCTAGACCATACAAATCATGTTCTGGCGTTCGGTTTACAGACTTAAAATCCGACCTTTCTTTTTTAAATTTTTCTTCAAGTTCTGGTGGTGTGTATTCTGGTTTGCCAACTGTACATCTGTGACATTTACCTTTTCTATCATAAACCTGAACAGAATCTATATCTATGAGAATTACTTTCGCATTATTTGTCACTAAAACGTTCGATTCATTTACATCTCCAATCACAATGTTGTGCTTATGTATTTCCTCGAAAACTTTCGCTAAATTCAAAGCTATTTGATGTAAATCACGATAGTGAAAATGTGGAAAATTTGCCTGACGTTGCCTAGGATTATAAGCATTTAAAATTGTTTCCCCCTGCACAAGAGGCATTATAAAGCCGATTAAATCTTTCTTTTGATTACTACCATAGACTAAATCAAGACACCAAGCTATTTGGGAAGAATTTGTTTTTGGAATCGTAATTTTTTGAGCAATTTCAAGTAGTATAGGAAGTTTTTTTTGATGCTCCGGTTTTAGCTTGTCTTTATGATATATTTTAGCCACCCGCGAACTATCAGACAAAACTGTATAAATTTCTCCTTCTCCACCTTTTTTCCCTAATGACTTTATCTGAATAGGAGTAAAATTATTAGCTCCTTTAAGTATATAAACTTTCTTGTATGTTGAATTGCCTCCTGAAGACATAGTGAAAATCATCCTTTTATTTAACTTCAAAAAAGAAATGAGGATAACAAATTTTAATTATCCTCTGTAGATATCACAAATTAAAACAGAGTTAGTTTTTTTACTTAAACCTCCTGCCATTCAGGAGGTGCTAGTTTTACTTTGTCACCAGTATTTGAGTGTGATACTGACTGCATACTTGCTGATAACCACATAAACATCTCACTAAAATCTAGTCCTTTCAGCTTTAGGGGTGGCCGTTTAACAATTTGTTTTAGTTTTGCCATGTTTGCATCATCCACTCCTACCGCAAAAAACACAACTGCTCCTTGCTCTTCCATTGTCTTAATTCTTTGAGATGCTCCTTCAACTACTTCATAACCTTCTCCATTTGGCTCTCCATCGGTAATCATAAATACCCAAGGTCGATAGTACCCAATACTGTTTTCTTTGTAGGTCTTCTTTCTCTCATTAACAATGTCTAAAGCCGTGTTAATGCCACTCCCCATAGGAGTTAGACCATTTGTTGTCAAAGTAGGCGGTTGAAATTTATTAACCGTCACAAAATCTTGAACTACATCAACTCCTTGCCCAAAAGAAACGATCGCAACTTCTACCCTAAGTTTTGTTAAATCATCTTTTTCTAACTCATCTTTTAATATTTTGATTCCCTCATTTAAATTGTCTATTTTTTGACCAGACATACTTCCTGAAACATCAAGTAAAAGAACCAACGGGCAGCGAGGTTCAGGATTTTCTGCAAATTCTACTGATTCTTCAAGTGTCATAGCTTTTTTACTTCCTGATTTTACAATATTAGTTGAAGTTTGAGAATTAGAACTATTGGTATTAGTGAATATAGAATAAAATTGTTGTCAAACTCAAGAAAAAATGCACTGTCCTAAATGCCAATCTTCTCGTCATAAGAAAAATGGTTTTCGTAGGCAAAAACAATCTTATCGTTGTCACAATTGTGGACATTAATTTGTTGAATCTCCTACCCCCAAAGCATATCACCCTGAAGTTAAACAATTATGTCTGAAAATGTATTTTAACACAAGATAAGGATTGAATCTTGTTTTTTCCTTCATAAATAATGGCATTCAGAAAGCTAATTAGAATTTCCTGACTTTGGTCGGAACCAAATATTTTTTTAAAAGCATAATCGGTTTTTGGACTAATAAATCTCACGGTAATTTCATCTCCTAATCAATAATTAATAATTAAATTAGAACCCTGTAGGAAAATTGCATACAAAGTTTCTATTTTATGTTTTATTCAAATTAAAAGTGCTTTGGGTAACACTTATCTATTTGCCAACCAATTCGATAAATCATCGAAAGTAGTAAAATCAAAAATCTCTTCGCTCAAATTTTCCAACTCCTCCAAAGACAAATCTGACAATTGATTTTTCAGATTCTCTGGAACCTCCCCAAAACGCTTTTTAAGTAGGCGCATGATTAGAGCGAACGCCTCTTCAATTCTGCCTTTTTTCCTTCCTTTTTTCTCTCCTTTTTTCTCTCCTTTTTTTCCTGCTTTTTTTGCTTCCAAAAGTACCCGTCCACTCTCATCTTGTTCCTTCATTGCCCGTTGTTCTAGCAACTGTAATTCCTCTGGGGTGAGATTAATTTCATTGGCAATATTTAGAGCTTTTTCTATTGCTGATACCTCCCCCAAACTTTCTGGAATTAGTTCTAAACTTTCTGCTTCTTTAATAAAATAAATCCATTTATCTACTAAAGTTTCTAACTGCTCCAATGGCTTATTAAATTTCGGTAGCTCTACAAAAACTAACTTCATTTCTGCCGCTGTATACTTAAAGGCTTTTTTTTCATGTAAAAAAGCAAAATGATTGACAACATCTGAGGTTTTATTAAACATTTTAAAATCCGTAATTGTCACGGCAATTACTGGTTTTAAATTCATATAAGGTTGATGATTACCTAATTGAGTTGAATAAGTTTTTGCTAAGTTATAAACCACTCGTTTATCAAAGGCAGTAACGTTAGCTACTTGCATCTCAATAATTACTTGGGAATTATTATTTAATACTGCTCTAACATCCAAATAACTATCTTTTAAAGTTTGCACTTGACGGGGATTATAAGGATTAAGAATTGTTAGGGATTTAATTTTGTTTTTCCCTTTATAAATAATGGCATTCAGAAAGCTAATTAATATGTCTTGACTTTGGTCAGAACCAAATATTTTTTTAAAAGCATAATCGGTTTTTGGGCTAATAAATCTCATGGTAATTTCATCTCCTAATCAATAATTAATAATTAAATTATAACTCTGTAGGAACATTGCATACAACGTTTCTATTTTATGTTTTATTCAAATTAAAAGTGCTTTGGGTAGCACTTATCTATTTGCCAACCAATTTGATAAGTCGTCGAAAGTAGTAAAATCAAAAATATCCTCACTCAAATTTTCCAACTCCTCCAAAGATAAATCTGACAATTGATTTTTCAGATTCTCTGGAATTTCACCCAAACGCTTTTTAAGCTGACGTATTATCAGAGCGATAGTCCCTTTAATTCTGCCTTTTTCCTCCGCAAAAAGTATCTTGCCACTCTCATCTTGTACCATAATTGCCCGTTGTTCTAGCAGCTCTAATTCCTCAACGCTTAGATTAATTTCGTTGGCAATATTTAGAGCTTTTTCTATTGCCGATACCTCTCCCAGATTTTCGGGAATTACCTCCAAGTTGTCCGTTTCTTTAATAAAATAAATCCACTTATCTACTAAAGTTTCTAACTCCTCTAATGACTTATTAAATTTGGGCAGCTCTACAAAAATTAACTGCATTTCTGCTGCTGTATACTTCACAAACTTTTTCTCATTTAAAAAGGCAAAATGATTCACCACATCTGAGCTTCCTTCAAACATTTCAAAATCCGTAATTGTCACAGAAATTACTGGTTTTAAATTCATATAAGGTTGAGGAGGATTTAATTGATCTGCATAAGTTTTTGTTAAATTATAAACTACTCGTTTATCAAAAGCAGTAACGCTAGCTACTTGCATCTCAATAATCACATGAGAATTATTATCTAATACTGCTCTGACATCTAAATAATTATCTTTTAAAGTTTGTATCTGACGAGGATTATAAGGATTGAGAATTGTTAGGGATTGAATCTTGTTTTTTCCTTCATAAATAATGGCGTTCAGAAAGCTAATTAATATGTCTTGACTTTGGTTGGAACCAAATATCATTTTAAAAGCGTAATCGGTTTTCGGACTAATGAATCTCATAGTAACCTCCTATTTAATTCTAAATTTCAACCTATCTATCTGCCAACCAATACGATAAATCGTCGATATTATTAAACTTTAAAACTGCTTTAACTAAATCCTCTAAATCTTCTAAAGATAGATTTTTAAGCTGACTAGCAATCTCATCTTCTATAACTTCTTCAAAACGCTCTTTGAGTAAAAGCATTATCATAGCGATCGCCTCTTTAGTTCTACCTTTTTCCTCCGCAAAAAGTATCTTGCCACTCTCATCTTGTGCCATAATTACTCGCTGTTCTAGCAGCTCTAATTCTTCAACACTTAGATTAATTTCATTGGCAATATTTAGAGCTTTTTCTATTGCTGATACTTCCCCCAAACTTTCTGGAATTATTTCTAAATTTTCTGTTTCTTTGATAAAATAAATCCACTTATCTACTAAAGTTTCTAACTCCTCTAATGACTTCTTAAATTTGGGCAGCTCTACAAAAATTAACTGCATTTCTGCTGCTGTATACTTCACAAACTTTTTCTCATTTAAAAAAGAAAAATAATTGACCACATCTGGGTTTTTTTCAAACATTTCAAAATCTGTAATTGTCACGGCAATTACTGGTTTTAAATTTCTGTAACCTTCACGGGGACCTAATTGAGTTGAATAGGTTTTTGCTAAGTTATAAACCACTCGTTTATCAAAAGCAGTAACGCTAGCTACTTGCATCTCAACAATTACTTGGGAATTATCATTTAATACTGCTCTAACATCTAAATAACTATCTTTTAAAGTTTGCACCTGACGAGGATTATAAGGATTGAGAATTGTTAGAGATTGAATCTTGTTTTTCCCTTCATAAATAATGGCATTCAGAAAGCTAATTAATATCTCTTGACTTTTGTCAGAACCAAATATCATTTTAAAAGCATAATCGGTTTTCGGACTAATAAATCTCATAATAACCTCTACAAAAATCAGGATTTTTAGTTTTTATATTATAGCATTTATGATAGCGATCGCTCTCTCAAAAATATGAGATTCACAAACTATTTTTCTCATTCTCTAACTGCAACAAACATTCCTGAAACACATAATTTACTACTGAAAATAATCGTAAGCATTCAGCCGTCAGCCGTCAGCTATCAGCTATTGCTTCTAGTTTAGAATAAAAGCTTTATTAATTGTCTTACTACAAAAGTTGCCTCCCTTGCACTTAAAGTCAGTTGTTAATTTAAACACTGTCATATATGAGAGAGTCTTTTTGCTGTTAACGCAGTTCCTCCGGAGGAGGCTAGCTGATAGCTAATAGCTGAATGCTTACAAATAATCTATCTAAATCTCCAATATTATAACTGATAATATTTCTGGTAAAAATATCTTCTTTCAATTTACCAAACTGCCAAACTTGACCGTTAGAAACAATACCAAAAATTGTTGGCTCTAAATCGTTGTTAATTTTCTGTACTGTGACTAATTCAGCTAAACATTGACCGATAAATTGTGGTCTAAAGCCTCCCCTTTTAAAGGGATAAAAAAAAGATAATTCCGTATTTCAAGCCTCTTGCTTTCCTAGGTCATGCTGCGCAAACAGCGAGAGGTACTGATAACTGATAACTGATAACTGAAATGACCCCATCCTTTTTCAAATTTGTCTTGCTTTGCTTGAACTACTAAAACATAAGGTTTATCAAAAATTCTTCTGCCTAAAGGACTGAGTTTAGTCACTATATAATCTGGTTTTCCTGATAGTTTTTCATCATAAGTTAAAGTTTCGTGACTCCAAAGGGTGAATTTTTGATAGTAAGATTTCCAGACTTCTTTACTCCAAAGGGTGAATTTTTGATAGTAAGATTTCCAGACTTCTTTTAAAATTGGATATATTAAATTTTCACAAATAGCATATTCTGAACCGTATATATTTCCATGAGAAAATAGAAATTCTAACTCTTTTCTAAAGTTTTGAGGCACTGGAAATTCTACTTCATTAACAAAATTTGCAGAAATCCATCTGATTTGATATTCCTTGGCGACTGCTGCAATATTTTTGTAATTACTAAATGGCATAATTTAATGGATAATGGATAATGGATAATGGATAATTGATAATCTCTCACCATAAATACTATATTTTAGAGATTTTTTTCACTATTCTCTAAGTTTGTCTCAACATATTTAATTTGAAATTATTTGACGACTACTGCAATATTTTTGTAATGACTAAATGGCATAATTTAATGGATAATGGATAATGGATAATCTCTCACCATAAATACTATATTTTAGAGATTTTTTTCACTATTCTCTAAGTTTGCCTCAACATATTTAATTTGAAATTATTTGACGACTACTGCAATATTTTTGTAATTACTAAATGGCATAATTTAATGGATAATGGATAATGGATAATCTCTCACCATAAATACTATATTTTAGAGATTTTTTTCACTATTCTCTAAGTTTGCCTCAACATATTTAATTTGAAATTATTTGACTACTGCTGCAATATTTTTGTAATTACTAAATGGCATAATTTAATCCTCCTTCATTAATGGATAATTGATAATGGATAATGGATAATTTTTAATTTATTTTGGTCGATTTGACAATAGTCGTCAGGAATTTTAAGAGTTCTATACAGTCTTGATTAATTAAGTTAAATTCTCTGACATCAATGTAATTTACTTGATTTCAGCAATTAACAATTAATAATTACCTCTTCCTAAAAAGGAGAGGATTGAGGCTCAAAGAAAAAATTGCTTTTTTTCCCCTTTAAAGGGGAGTATTTTAACCTGCATTATTTAATTATTAATTATTAATGATTAATTATTAATTACTAAAGCATTTTCCATTTTACTCAACCAATCTATTAAACTTTCTAACTGTTTATCAGCACTTAAAACACCTAAACCACGAACCGTTACTTTACCCTTACTAAACACAAAACGAGACTTTAAATGACCTGGTAATTTCTCCTTTAATAAATTCCATGCAGGTTCCTCCATTGGAGTTTCTAAAACAACGTGTTGTTTGCCTTCTAATTTAATGCGAGAAAAGCCTAATTTTTTAGCAATTTGTTTTAACTCCATCATCCTTAATAACTGTAAACCTGCTTTCGGAATACTACCGTAGCGATCGCCCCAATCAATTTCTATTTGACTCAATTCTTCCCGACTATTAGCAGCAGCAACTAACCGATATGCACTCATTTTTTGATCTAAATCTGGAATATAATCTGCGGGAATGAATGCAGTCAAACTCAAGTCAATTTGTGTATCATCCACCTGGGGAATTTCCTGGCCTTTAACCTCACTAATTGCCTCCTGTAGCATTTCCGTATACAGATCGAACCCTATAGTATTCACCTGGCCAGATTGCTCTGCACCTAAAATATCCCCCGCTCCCCGAATCTCCAAATCTCGCATTGCCAACTGATATCCAGAACCCAACTGGGTAAACTCCTGAATTGCTCGCAACCGTTTTTGAGCATCATCTGTCAGCGCTATGCCACCGGAAGCAGTAGTCGGATAAAACAACCACGCATGAGCTTGCACCCCCGCACGCCCAACTCTTCCCCGTAACTGATACAACTGAGACAAACCAAACTTTTGAGCATCCTCTATTAATATAGTGTTGACGCGAGGAATATCCAAACCAGACTCAATAATTGTCGTACAAACCAAAATATCAGCTTCACCAGCATTAAACGTCAGCATTATTGACTCTAATTCGTTAGCATCCATCTGGCCGTGACCGATATTTATTCTAGCTCCGGGAATCATTTCTCGTAACTTTCCTGCCAATTCTTCAATGCCTTCGATCCGTGGCACAACATAAAATACTTGCCCTCCTCTATTCAACTCTTGGCGAATTGCAGTGCGAGCAGTTTCCAGATCGTAAGGTGCAAGATGAGTTTTGATCGGACGACGTAATGGGGGTGGAGTCGCAATTAAACTCATTTCCCTAATTCCCGAAAGCGCCATATATAAAGTCCGAGGAATTGGCGTTGCAGTCAATGTCAGCACATCTACCTGAGCTTTGAGCGCCTTAATTTTTTCCTTCTGGTTAACACCAAACCGTTGTTCCTCATCCACCACCAACAACCCCAACTCCCGAAAGTTAATCGTTTTGCTTAAAATAGAATGGGTGCCGACAATAATATCCAACTCCCCAGTCGCCAACCTCCGCTGAATTTCTTTCTTTTCATTAGTAGTACGGAAGCGGTTGAGTAAACCTATTTCTATGGGATAAGGTGCAAAACGTTCCTTGAGAGTATGATAATGTTGCTGAGTTAAAACTGTAGTCGGGGCGAGAAATGCTACTTGTTTGTTAGCAGTGACTGCTTTAAAAATTGCTCGAATAGCAACTTCTGTTTTACCAAAACCCACATCACCACAAACAAGACGATCCATTGCTCGCTCACTTTCCATATCCCGTTTCACATCTTGGGTTGCTTTCAACTGATCGGGAGTAGGTTGATAGGGGAACGAATCTTCCATTTCTTCTTGCCACGGGGAGTCAGCAGGAAAACTATAACCTGTTTGTTGGGCGCGTTGAGCATAAAGTTTCAACAAGTCAACGGCTAATTTTTTGATTGACTTGCGGACTTTATTTTTAGTGCTTTCCCAAGTTTTGCCCGTAAGTTTATTGAGCTGCGGTTTTTTCTTATCCGTACTTCTTAGTCGTGACAGAGAACTTAGTTGATCGGCGGCAACTCTCAACAAACCGTCCGCATATTGAATTGCCAGATAGTCGCGGGTTTCATTATTGAGAGTCAGACTTTCTAATTTGATAAACTTGCCGATACCATGTTGGCGGTGAACTACATAATCTCCGGGACGTAGTTTGTTGGGATCTACTTGTTTGGAGGCAGCTTGACGACGTTTGCGAATATAGGTGGGAGTGGCGAGGGTGTGTTGTCCGTAAAATTCTCGATCGCTAATCAAAACTAACCGGAATGTGGGCAAAACAAATCCTTCTAATTCTGCTAACCCACTATATTTGAGAGCAACAGGGGTGTGTTGAGTTTGCAGTCTGTCAATGGCAGGGTAGTCGCGGGAGTTGGGGATAAACTGGGCAGGACAGTCATGTTCCTGGAGTAGGGAAACGGAGCGTGATGGTTGAGCGGAAATGAGAAATACGGAAAATTTTCGTTCCCTTTCTTGGCGCAGGTTTTCTGCCAGTTTTGCATATTGGTGTGGCATGACTGGTAAGGGACGACTGGCGAGGTTGAGGGTGTATTCCACTGAGCTGGTAATACTGCTATTGCTTTCTTTGACGAGTTCGGATAAATATAGTCTGGGAAATAATTCTACTTCTGCGAGGGAGTCGGCAAAAGTGCGATGAATTTTTGGTAATGGTTGGGATGTTTCGTCAGCGTTGAGTTGTTGCCAATTTTCTTCTACCAGTTCAAACCAGCGATCGCCATGAGCAGCACATTGATCTGCTTCGTCTATGGCGACTAGGGTATTTTCTGGCAAATAGTCTAGAAGGGAGACAAATTTTGAGTCGGTTATTGACTCTAAGTTTCCCCACCCCCACTGACTAAAATTTGTGGGAGTCACTACTATTTTGGCAATTTTGTCAAGGGAGCGTTGAGTAGAGGGGTCAAATTCCCGAATTTTTTCGAGTTCGTCGCCAAACCATTCTAGGCGTACTGGTAATTCTGATGCGACGGGAAATATATCTATAATATCCCCTCGGCGACTCCACTGACCTTCAGTTTCTACTAACGGCACTCGCTCGTATCCCATCTGGGCAAGTTTTTCATCTAAAGATATACACTCTAAACCATCAGACTGAGAATGATTTATCTGTGTATCTGTGGCCGATATCCCTGTAGTGCTGAAGGTTTTAGAATTGCTAGTAATGCCTGGGTTGAGTGTTAGGCAGTATGGTTGAAATTGTTTGACTGTGGGTAGGTGGGGTTGGAGCGATCGCTCTGTTGCCACCACGGCCATTTTTGCTTTATTGTTATTGTTGCCGTTGTTAGTTGCATTTTCTGAGGCGTTCTCACTCAACAAGTCTGCCAATACTTGCATCTGTCCCCAAATCATTTCTTCGGACTGGGAGGTTTCATAAGGTGATGCTTCTGAGGTGGGATAAAAGTGTACTGTTGGCCATCCTATTGCTTCTAATTGTGCCGCCCACCGTCCCGCTTCTTCTAAAGTGGCGGTAACGATAAATAAATTCTGCTGTTGTTGTTGGGCCAGGGTAGATGCAACTAAGCCTTTGGGTAAACGGGGAGCGCCGTTGAGTTGTAGGCATTGATATTGTTGGAGTTTGTTTAGGAGTTCGGTTGTTAAGGGCGATCGCCCGAGTAGTTTAATAATAGAAGATAGTGTCATTTCAGTTATCAGTTATCAGTTATCAGTACCGAGGGCTAAAGCATGAGGCAAAAAAATACTAGAGAGAAAAAATTTTCCTTTTATTCAATCCTCTTTCTTTTAGGGAGAGGTAATTATCAATTATCCATGATCAATTATCAATTATTGAAAGTTTGCTATTCCCTGTTCCCTATTCCCTAGCGCTACACGCTATAAGTTGATTTTCTAAGCCGGAAGTCAAGAGTCAGCGAGGCTAAAGTCAGGAGTCAGGATAGCAAAATTTAACAATTTATAATCTTAGTCTATTTAGACATATGGTGCTATGAGACAATGGGGAGTAGAGGAGCGGAAAAAACTGTCAGTAGGAAAGAAACCGAAATACATCCTATTTTTTTGACAATAATTAGGCAAAGGCACTATATATAGTAGATAAAAACTATAGCACTATTGCACATATAGTGTTTTTGTCGGAAAAATCCTTAAGTCCTGTTTTAATTGGAACCGAAATACATCCTATTTTTTTGACAATAATTAGGCAAAGGCACTATATATAGTAGATAAAAACTATAGCACTATGGTACATACAGTGTTTTTGTCGGAAAAATCCTTTTCTTCCTTCTTCCTCCTTCCTTCTTCTTTAATTAGGCAAAGGTACTATATGTAGTAGATAAAAACTATAGCACTATGATATATATAGTGTTTTTGTCGGAAAAATTCTTTTCTTCCTTCTTCCTTCTTCCTTCTTTCTTCTTCCTTCTTCCTTAATTAGGCAAAGACACTATATGTAGTAGATAAAAACTATAGCACTATGATACATATAGTGTTTTTGTCGGAAAATTCCTTAAGTTCTGTTTGAATTGGAGCTGAAATACATTCTATTTTTTTGAGAATAATTAGGCAAAGGCACTATATATAGTAGATAAAAACTATAGCACTATGGTACATATAGTGTTTTTATCGTAAAATTCCTTTTCTTCCTTCTTCCTTCTTCCTTCTTACTTCTTCCTTATTCTCTATGATGTTATCGAAATTCCTCAAATTGATTAATTGGAAAAATTTTAATACATTTTTATTATTAACATTTACCTGGATATTTATACCTCTGTTTTTGGTAGAAATTGTGATGATTGTTTTGGAGCCTTATCTATTTAAAGGTCTCTATCAGTATGATTCAGATTTAGGATTTAGAGTACGACCTTATATTAATGGAAATAATCAATTTGGCTTTAACGATAGAGATTATCCTTTACAAAAAGACCAGAATAAATTTCGATTATTAGTGGTTAGCGATTCGTTTAATTGGGCTGGTGGAAAGGAGGGAAATTATACGGCTTTGTTGGAGAAAAAATTTGAGAATTATTATGCTAAAAATCAGGTTGATGTGATTAATGTTGGCTATCCAGGAACTCATACTGGGGAGCAATTAACTATGTTGAAAAAGTACGGGTTGCAATATAATCCAGATTTGGTAGTATTAGGTTTTTTTGTTGGTAATGATTTTCGAGATGCTGACCCAGAAAGAAAACGAATTATTGTCAATGGCATATATATAGATATAGATAAGGAAGATGAATTAATTATTTTTGGTTATCCGATTATTGGTAGGTCTAGATTGTTGATGTTTTTACAGCAGAAATATAAAGTTTACCAAGAATTACAAAGGGCTAAACAAGATTCTGCCCAGTTATTTAGTAGTTATCTAGTCGCTAGTTTAAATTTAGCATCAGCTCCAATTATTGAACGGGAAAAGTCACCGGGAATTTTATCTGAAAAAGCTTTTCTGCGGGTAGAAAAAAGTAGGCTCAAGTTTTGTAAGATTCGAGATTTATTTGGGGGTAAGCGAGACGATAATATTAACTATATTTTTCAGAGTATTTCAGAAATGCAAAAATTACTAAAATCTCGGAACATTGACTTTATTGTGGCAATTTATCCCGATGAATATCAAGTTAATGATGAATTATTAAATGATATTTTTGCCGAATATGATGATTTGAAGCGAGAGTCTTATAATACGACTTGCCAGCAAGAGATTTTAATTAAGTTTTTAAAGGCTAATGGTATTCCTTATATAGATATGTTAGATAGATTCAGAAGAGAACAAAAAAATCGTCCTTTATACTTACTGAGGGAACCTCATTGGAATAGTGCTGGAAATTTATTAGCTGCGGATATTTTGTTCGATTATTTGCTTAAAGATATAGATAAATTTTTTGAATAAATAAGGTTGCTATAGCAGAAGTAATAAGGAAGAAGATTGCGTTGTCTAAGAGGATATATGAAAAGTTTTTTGATACTTAATTTTGCCCCCCTATCCCCCAACTTTGGGGGGGAACAAGAGTCAATTTTCTTCTAAAAGTACCCTAAAATTGGAGGATTTATACCATTTTAAAAAAATACTGTTACAGTGCTTTATTCTGTTGCTAAGAGTTTTAAGATTAATACTGTAGTAACCTTTTTTGAATTTGGTATTAGGGGGCTTGGATGTAGCAAATGGATACTTCTCAGACAACCTCTAAGTTATCAACTTTAAACAAAACTGATATAGCGGTCCAAGGAAAGGTTAAGACAAATCAAAAACTGATACCATTTCTCCATGAAGTTGCACTTAATATAAAGATGAGAATAGTCAGTTTAATAAAGTTTAAACAACAATTATTAAAAATATTGTTACAGAATAAAAATGATATTAAAGCATTAAAGTTTAAAAAACGTAATGCTTTCCTTCGTCTTAATTTCTTCCTTCTTCCTTCTGCTATACCCGTTTAATTTTTCTCTTTTGACGATTGATTTTTGATTAACTCTAAGAGTCCTTCCCGTGATAAATTCAGCAATTGAATTAGTATTTGAGCATATTCATCAGCAGACAAGTTTAATAAAGTTTCCACAACTTCTAATAACTCTTGGTCAAGTTCGCCAAATCGAGTTTTTAGCAAGCTTTCTAGTACAATCTTTCGTTCTTCTTGTCATCCTTCCTGACGGCCTTCTTGTCGTCCTTCTTGCCTTACATCTTCACGCCATTTTAGATAAGCTGGTGATAAATTCATAATTAATTCTCTCTCCTCATTAGTTAAATCTTGTTTAATTTCTAAATTAGTTCTCCAAATTGAAACCTGTTCTAGTGCCAGATTTTTAAAAGGGTTTTCTGGCGATAAATCAACCAATTCTAATATGGCTAATTCTTGAGTTTTTCCCTTGCCTAAAATTCTTAACCACAATGTTTCTGGAATTACTGGTAATTGGTTAATGGCAATTAAATTTTTTTTCCAACCAACCGGGAGAATATAAACTCCTGAAATCCAGTTTTTTTGGTCTAACTGAAAACCAAAACTATTGATTAATTTCTCAGAAGCAGAAGTAGCTAAAATCTTTGAAGAAGGAAGAAGAAAGAAGAAAGGAAGAAGAAAGAAAGAAGGAAGAAAAAATGGATTGGGACTCAAAACCAAACAAATTGTAAACACCGTATAGATGGCGCTTTTTTCAACCCAAAAGATAAATTAGGCAAATATAATTCTGGAATATATTCTTGATTCCGTTTTGCTTATCGCTGCAATTCACTCTGAAAAGAAAATAACTTCAGCAAACAACTACTAACTTCATTCAAGGTTGTTTGATTCCGAAATGCTTCAATTAAACAATCACTCAATAATATTTTACCCAATGCTCCTAAATTTAGGCCAGAACTAGGAGGGTTTGAGACCGGAGAAAAATAAATATCTACCTGTCTAACTTCCCCTGTCACTTCTCGACTAATTTCGACTTTAGCAAAAGGTTATTTCAGTTATCAGTTATTAGTTATCAGCACCTCCTGTAATGGGAGGCTACGAAAATACGGAATTCTCTTTTTTTATCTACTTAAAAGGGGAAGCTATTCACCTGATTTTTTGGTCATTTAATGTTAGGTTTTTATTTGCTAGTTATATTCAGATATGAGAAATAGTTTTATAGCAATTATGAAAAAGAATACTAAGTACCTAAGCAAAATTAATTGTGTATTTATCCTCTACTTTATGAATGTTAAATATCCCACTATATTTAGGCTGGAACTATTTTTTATGAAAATTAAAATGCACTGGTTATTTTGTGTACCTTCTTCCCTAAAAAATTTTAATTTTTGGCTAAAAAGGAGCTGTTACCATCCTCTGTACAACTTATTTATATCTCTAAATTTTTTCCTCTTCCCTTTCCCTCTTTTCTCCCCTATTCCCTATTCCCTATTCCCTATTCCCTATTCCCTATTCCCTATTCCCTATTTATTGACACAACACTAAGATTTTCACCATTCTTATTAACTATATGAATACCAGGAATTTGATAAAATTTAGCAGTATCTGTATCTAATGCCCAAGCTTTAATATTAACATTTCCTTGAGGAAATTTATGGGTAGACAATACCTTTTGCCATCCTGACTTAAAGTATTTTTGACTCTTAAATTCTTTCACCAGATAAGGTTTTGATATTGTCATATCTGCCACAGCAGAAACAATAGATTCACCTTGAGAATTATCATAACTTAAAACAATGGCATCTACAGGTAAACCCGTATCAGTAAATATTGCCCAACCAGTCGCTAGTAAATTATTACCACCAATGAATTCCAACTTCTCAAAAATACCTTTTATTTCTCTCTCATTATTAGTATCTACAAGGTCTTGAATACGATTAGTTTGAATTAAACCAGGGTGTAAAAAACCCATTTCTGTTAAGTAGCGCGCCTGCTGTCTGTAAGATTCAAAATAGTAAGAATCAATCAAATTTTGACAGTTATCATGAGTCAAATTACTGAGTAATAAACATCCTTTATATTTCAAGTAATTTTGTCGCCATGATTGCATACTTTCTATACCATAGGTAAAATTATTTATTTGCAGAACAGTTATCATGCCGAGAAGCCAGCAAATAATTTTTGAGAATAAGCTTCTATTAATTAACCAGTGTTCTTTTTTTATACAGTCTTCTCCCACAATTATCATTAAATGAATTATGGAGATAATTAGATAAGTGGAAAAGGTTGTATATCTTGAAGAAAGTGCTTGTTCTATACCCAATGAAACTCTACCAAAGGATGTAACTAAAGCACTAATAACTGTATATGAACCAAGCATAATCCACCCTATAGTTTGATGTCTAAGTTGATAATCTTTGAAATGCCAAAGTATATAAGAAGACAAACAAATAAATAGGGTAATAATTATGGAACCAAGAATAATTGAATTATTGAGAGGTTGTATACTGCTACCTATACCAAGAGCAGTACCTATAAATGCTAGAAAGTATTGAAATATTTGAGATGGATATTGAATAGATTCTACTGGATTAGGATGAGATAAAGGCTTTTGATAATCATAAAAATATAAGGCTATATTTGCGATAAATCCAATTATCCAGAGGAGATATAATTTGATATCTTTTAGTATATCTGACCAAGATTTGAGTTTGGCTAAAGCTAAAACTGGTAAAACAATTACCCAGGCTAATAAACCATTAGCATAAGAAAAAGTGCTGATGGTTGCCAATAACATACAAATTAAAAATTTTGCTGTATTGTTCAGTCGAGAATAAGCAATTAATATAGAGGTAGTAATACAAGCGATGGGAATAAAAACAACTATTTGAATACCCCATAACCAATTTTCATATTGTACGACTGAAAAGATAAAAATATTAGATACTAATGCTATAGTCAGACTTTTGATTGGGGAAGCATTAATTGTTAATCGATTTAAAAGATAAATATTTACAGCAACTATACAGGCAAGTAAAAATATTACTAACATTTCATATCTAATATTCCATTTTGTCAGAAATGCTAGGGCAATAAAAATTAGTCTGGGGAAAAATTTTCTGCTTTCATTATGCTGTGCTATTAAATCGCTGAAAGACAAAGTTCTGGTATTAACTTTTTCAAAAATAGCAGAAATTTGCCATTGGTCTTGAATCGGTACATTCAAACTATACTTAAGAATAATAATGCCCAGAACTATAGCTGGAATTATCGCTAAACATAGGTTTATTCCTAAAATTAATTTAGAATGAGTACGTTGCATATTTATCAAAAAAGGGAATAGGGAATAGGGAATAGGGAACAGGGAATAGGGAACAGGGAACACTTAACTGGGAATAGGGAATAGGGAAAAATTATACTCAAATTTAATTTTCCAGATTACCAAATCTAAACCTTCCCTATAGTGCTTATCTATATAGATATAAAAAGTTACTGCAAAAGTCTCTAGACAAAACCTTATAAGTAATTATTCATTAAAGGGAATAGGGAATAGGGAATAGGGAATAGGGAATAGGGAATAGGGAATAGGGAACACTTAACTGGGAACAGGGAATAGGGAAAAATTATACTCAAATTTAATTTTCCAGATTACCAAATCTAAACCTTCCCTATAGTGCTTATCTATATAGATATAAAAAGTTACTGCAAAAGTCTCTAGACAAAACCTTATAAGTAATTATTCATTACTAATTGGGGCTTGCTGATTAAATATCAAAGCATTGATATATAGAGACTTTAGCCTTTTTAGGTCTTTAAAAAGTATAAGGTTTTCGTCTTCCGGCAGCTCAAAAAGTTAGGATTTTGGACTGACTATGGCAGAAAAATCAAGGGATAATTCTTACTACTGCCTCCTCGCTCCCATACCCATTTCTCCTGTCTCCTGTCTCCTGTCTCCTGACTCCTACCCCCACCAAAAGACTTTATTCAGCAAACCCTAATTGCTGTTAACGTAGTTCCTCCGGAGGAGGCTAGCTGACTGTTGATAGCTGTTTGCGCAGTATTCCGCAGGAAATGCTTACCAGAATTTATCATAAAATTAATCCAGATAACAGGGAATAGTGAATGGGAAATAGGGAAAAATTATACTCAAATTTAATTTTCCAGATTATTAAATACAAATCTCCCATATCGCGCTTTTCTATCTATAGCAATCCTATTTTGTTTGTGTATAAAAATCTTACCGCTTTTAGGGAACAGGGAACAGGGAACAAGCGGGAGTTTCAGTTTTTTTATCTACTTTTTTATTTGTCACAACCTATTTAGGATTGATATAGAAAAACTTAAGCAGGTAAACAAAATAAATTACAAATTTTAGGAGCTAAAATCCTTACTGTGTAAGCATCGCTTGTGTAAATAATTCTGTTTAAGTGCTTAATAAGATTTTTGCTAAAAACCCTAAATATTTTGAGAGTTAAAAACGAAAAAATCAGCTTTTGAAACATATTTTACTTAAATAAATAAATCTGTTAAAAATAGTAGGATAGGTTCATTTATTCGGGTGCATCTCATATTTGCAAAAATACTTTTTTCCTATATATTCCCTGTTCCCTGTTCCCTGTTCCCTGTTCCCTAAAAGCGATAATTTTTTGGCTTTATTCAAAATTGAGATGCACCCATTTATTCTGACTCGATGACTTGGTAACTCCTGACTCCTAATCAAAAGTCTAGTCATTTGTAGCAAACATTTATCACCCTTGGTGTTATATTAACATCTTAGCGATCGCTAATCTAAATTAACTATACTTAATCCAGTCAAAACGTTCATCCTTTAAAGTTTAATAATGAAATGAAAAGATTTTTTTCTATCCTCCGTCAAACAGCAATTATATCTTTAATAACTTTTGGCTTAACAGAAGTCACATTCAGAATTTATCACAAAATTAATCCATCTTTTATGTTTTATGACCCCTCATCTTATAATCGTTGGCGTGGGAAACCATTATCTACAGATTATGACTTCCAATTAAATTCTCGGGGATTTAAAGATGTAGAATTTAGCAAACAAAAAGCAGAAGGTACATACAGAATTCTGGGTATAGGTGATTCTTTTGCTTATGGAGGTATTCCCTACAAACATAATTTTCTAACTCTACTGGAATCAAAACTTAATCAAGATAGTCAGCAGCCAATAGAATTAATTAATATGGGCATAATTGCCATTGGGCCGAAAGATTATTTATCCCTATTAGTTAATGAAGGATTAGAATTAAATCCTGATATGGTGTTGTTATCTTTTTATGTCGGAAATGACTTTTCTGATAACTATAAATCACAACAAGACCGGAAATTACTTAAAGTTCAAGATTCTTACGTTTTCTCATTTTTTGATTTTCTAATTAAGGTGAATAGTAAGTTTGAAGGTAATCTTTATCATCATAATATTGAGTATCGAGAAGATTTACCTACTTCACCGGATGACTTTCATCTGGAAGAGGCAAAAAAAAGGAGTTATATTTTTATCAAAAATCCTGAAGAAACTGAATTTAAAGAACATTTTAATGATGCTTTGGGCGACTTATTAAAAATCAAAGAAATCTGCGATCGCAGAAATATTACTTTAGTCGTAGTTTTAATGCCTGACGAAGTACAAGTTATCAAAGAATTAAGAGATAAAGTAGTTGTTAGTTACAATTTTACTCCTGATAAATTTGATTTTAGACAGCCTAACAAATTATTATCTCAAGCACTTGTCGAAAATAATATATATTATCTTGATATTGTTGAAGAATTTGTGGCTGCGGGTTCTCAAACTCCTCTCTACAAACCTAACGATATTCATTGGAATATTGCTGGTAATAGATTAGCTGCTGAAGTAATAAATAAGTATCTCTCTGAAGATTTTTTTCAGTAGATATAGCAACAATTAATAATTAATAATTAATAATTAATAATTAGGGCTTGCTGATTAAATCTACTAAAAGTATTTATACATAAAGCTTTTAGCCTTTTTAAGTATCAAAAAGTGCAAGGTTTTAAGTGGTAATGGTTCAATTAGGAGCGGATTTTGGTCAAGATTTGGGCAGAAAAATCAAGGGACAAAACTTAGCTCCTACCTCCTCTAAATTCCCTTTTCTCCTGTCTTCCCCTCCACCGGAGGGGTTAGGGGTGGGTTGTCTCCTGTCTCCTACCCCTACTAAAAGACTTTCCATACGCAAACCCTAATTAGGGTTTGCTGATTAAATCTCAAATAATTGCCAGATAAAGGTTTTAGCCTTTTTAGGTATTGAAAAAGTACATGGTTTTCAGCTCTTTATGCTCAAAAAGTTAGCATTTTTAGCAAAAGTTGGGCAAAAAAATTCTCCCCTACTCCCCTACTCCCCTACTCCCCCGCTCATTTCCTTTTCTCCTGTCTTCCCCTCCACCGGAGGGGTTAGGGGTGGGTTGTCTCCTGTCTCCTACCCTCACCCATAAGACTTTTTCAGCAAACCCTAATTAATCCCACATTCCGCACTTCAATTTGTCACATGAAAATTAGTATAAAATCTGTAGCTTGCTTAAGTATTTATACTATATAAATGATCTTCATTTACCTTTATCAGGAGTCAAATTCTCAGTTAAATATTAAGCATAAATACTTACTGAATCGTTGACTCCTATTGACGACTATAATTTACTTCTTACTTCTTACTTCTTACTTCTTACTTTTGACTTCTTACTTTTGACTTCTTACTTTTGACTTCTTACTTTTGACTTCTTACTTCTTACTTTTGACTTCTTACTTCTTACTTCTTACTTCTTACTTTTGACTTCTTACTTCTTACTTCTTACTTCTTACTTCTTACTTCTTACTTTTGACTTCTTACTTCTTACTTCTTACTTCTTACTTTTGACTTCTTACTTCTTACTTCTTACTTCTTACTTCTTACTTCTTACTTTTGACTTCTTACTTCTTACTTCTTA
>NZ_JAAHHG010000450.1 GCF_010692555.1 Okeania sp. SIO3B5
TTATATCATGTCCGGATAATTAGTGATAAAAAAACTTTCTCCTTCTTCTTCTTTCTTCCCTCCTGACTCCTGACTCCTGACTCCTGACTCCTTCATAGTTTATTTATAACTGTTCAACCGGACATGATATTAGGGGGGCTTGCATCATACCCAGAATCAGCAACACCAGAATGCTAAACCGGACAGGTACAAAGTAGACAATTTCTAGTTCACTGCAATAGTGGCAGGAGATTTTCGCGATCGCCTGTTCATGCAAGGAAGCCAGTTGAAGTCCTAATCTTGAGAAAGTAAGATAGGAAACCATTTGCTGATGTCATTGCCTGTACCATCAATATAATCGCCCTTTTCTCGATGAGGATAAATCTGAACACTGGGTGGAATATAACGGGCATTAATACCGATCCGTGGTTGACTGGAGCAATTAGCAGGAGAGCTGTGCATTACCCTCTCAGTAAAGATAATAATCTGACCGGCTTTTGCAGGTACAGGCTCTATTTCCCATTCTTGCTCATTAAAATCAAAGACTTTCGAGTAGGACTTATCTTTTTGCCAAGACATTTTCTCATTGGTGAGATAGGAAAATGCACCCTCGCTTACTGGTACTTGGATTGCTTTGAATGTATGTTTATGAGTGCCATTAGCAAAGTAAAGACAGCCATTTTCTAGGGTTGCGTCTTTAATTGCCAACCAAACAGTTAAATTTAGTATATTTTCGTTTTTGGGGAATACCAGTGTTTTGCTGGACTCCTCGACCTCTTCACTGATATCATGCCCATAGTAATCTATAGCTTGATGCCAACCTATTCCCCCTTGTCCTTGTAGCTTGTAAAAAATATTACTTCGCCACAATAGCAAGTTGGTTTCACCTAATTGTCTTAAACGTTCGACAATTCTGCTATCTTTAAGAGCTTCAAGCAAAGATTGGCAACAGAAATGGTGTTCTCTTGTTGTTTTATAACCTAAGAAATGATTATAAAATTCCATCAGTTGCTGATCATCTACTTCTATTTTTTTACTATTGTTTGCTAAATACTCTTGAATTGGTTCAATTTCTGCTAACGAAAAAGTGTCTAGAGGACCAACCCAACCTTTATTTTCAAAATGTTCGATTTGAGTTTGAGTGAGTGAATACATTTTTTTACGTTGTCAAGCTAATGGTATTGACATACTCCCGACCTTGCCCTTACGGGACAACGCAGGATTCTTCAGCCTGGGAAACCCTGACCGCTATTTTGACAGAGGTGATGTCCTCCCCCTGTGTTGATAACAATCCAACCCACCCCCATCCCCTCCCGGGAGGGGAGCTAGAGGGGTGGGTGAGTTATACTCTCTATCTAGTTCTTGACCACATCTAGGGCAAGAATGCCAGCGCTCTGACAAGCTCTTAAACACTTTGTTTAGACATTCCCAACAATGTTGAGATGTACCTTTTGGGTCTACGCGTGATAATTCTCTTACCCAGTTTCCAAGCTACATATTTCAAAACATATAGCAAACAGAACTATAGGAAAACCGAACACGCTAGCCCGGCTTTCCCATACGACGCCTCCCTGATCGAGAGCGCGGGACTTCCCGCCGGGGAAGTTAAAATTTGTAGTCAAATAATTCTATTTCTTTTCTATCTTTTTTCCTAATAAAATCAGCTTGTTCAGAAGTTAGAATTTCAGAATAATGCCTTTTATCTTTTCTAATTTTTCCTTTTGTTTTTGGCAGCCATTGATCAAACGGAATCTCTAATTTATTGCAAACATAGCATAGGTCTTCCATCAGGTTTTCGTATTTACCTACATAGTCCACAGCAACTTGATTATCTATGGTATAAACGTCCCAATTAGGATAAGGGTCGTCATATCTTAAAGTTTCATCTAAAGATTTAATCTTTCCTTGGTCTGCCATATTCCAATAGTACCAGGAAATAGCTCTATCCCAAGGATTTCTAACAAAGCAAAATTTGAAATATTTGTCCCAAATCTTTTTGCCTATGGCTTTTTTAACATCTTGAGCTGATATATGATTATAAAACTTAGTGGTTAGTTGCGGCTGTTTAAACTTAAATAGTAACTGGCGAAAATCTGGAAGTTGATATTCTTTTAACTCTAGAGGACGATTGTAAAGATAGTTTTTGGGAAACACACCTAGTTGGTTCCTGGTTACTTCGTCCTGGGGCAAAATAGGAGTAATAATATCGTTTTCACCACAGAATCTAGATAAGGAAATTTCCACGCTAGTCCCCGCTGTTTTACGAGTTTTCAAGAATATAAATTTGTATTTGTGGGAAATAATCATTACTAGAATTGGAAATAGATAAAGGGTTGATGAACAACTGCTACCAAGGGTAAAATAGCTGATACACAAAGTCCATAATAAGTGGCAAAACTCCAATTGGGAATAACACGCCACCAGTTAACCAACCAATTTTTATATGCTGCCCAATGTAGTACAACTAGAGGAATAAATATCCATGCTGTCTGAAGTCCTAAATTTTCAGTACCAGGAGAATTTAACAATACAAAAGATTTGACAATGGTTAAGCCACTATAAAAATCTTCACTGCGAAAAAAGATTCCAGAAGCACAAAACCAATAAAAGGTTAAAGGTACACCTATAATTCTTCTAATCGGTAGTAATCGTTTGTAGGGCGATAATAAATTTGACCATTCCTTGTGTACAGCTAAAGCTATGCCATTTAATCCTCCCCAGATTACAAAGTGCCAAGCTGCACCATGCCATAGTCCCGTTACTAGCATGGTAAAGATCAGATTACTGTAAGAGAATATACTGGTTCTATCTTTCTTTTCTCGTCTTCTCATCAAAGGAACGTAAAGGTAGTCTCGGAACCAACTAGACATGGTAATATGCCAGTTTTTCCAGAGTTCTGTGATGCTACTGGCAAAGTAGGGAAAGTTGAAGTTTAAAGGTAATTTATAACCTAGTAAACCAGCACAAGCGATCGCCATATCTGAGTAGCCGGAAAAGTCACAATAAACTTGGATAATAAAACAGACTACACCTACCCATGCAGTCGCTACTGTATAGACCTCTGGATGAGCAAAATACTGGTCTACTAGAGGGGAAAGATTATCTGAGACACAGGCTTTTTTAAAATATCCCACCAGAAATAGCATTAAACAACCCCTAACGTCCACTTGACTAAACGTTTTCGGGGTCAATAGCTGAGGTAAAAAGATGGCAGCACGCACAATTGGGCCAGCAACAAGTTGGGGAAAAAAGCTGACAAATAAAGCAAAATCCCAGAAATTTTTGGTAGGTTTAAGTTTACCTCGATAAATATCTAGAGAGTAGCTGAGGGTTTGAAAGGTATAAAAGCTAATTCCTACAGGTAGAATAACTTTGAGAAGGGGAAAACTTATGGGTAATCCCAGAAAATTGAGGAAGTTAGCGGCAGAATCAGTGAAAAAGTTATAGTACTTGAAAAATCCTAAGATACCTAGATTCCCAACCAAACTTAATATCAACCATCCTTGGCGTTGTCGGGAACTTTGGGGTTTGGAGATTAAGTTTTCCCAATCAAAACTGCTTTTTCTTCTATCACTTTCTTGGACTTCTTTATCTGCATTAGTCTCTTCTATTGTAGTTCTAGATAACATCAAGCCAACAATATAATCAATGACAGTAGAAACCAACATTAAAGATAAGAAACGCCAGTCCCAAGCGCCATAAAAAATATAACTACAAGCTAATAGCCAAAACTTACGATGGTTGTGTTTGCGTAATATCCAATATATCCCAAAAACGGTGAGAAAGAAAAAGAGAAAGCGGAACTCTGTAAAAATCATCTGAAATTTTCGGTAAGTGTGAAACCAGCCAGTTTTAACGGCTGGAGGGAAACGACTCGACGGGTTTTAACCCGTAGTCAAAAAAATGTGTTATAATTAGCTCCAAAGACACGAAGACCTCTGAATCATGGTGAAAGCCCGATAGCTAATGGACGCTTCAGTTAAATGGTGGTTAACCGAAAAGGTTGCCCGGTGTCAGTTAGCACTCTGTTTCCAGCCGTTAGTCAGCACGTTGTACCTCAGAGCGAGTGAATCAACCAACAACTAAAAAAAGTAGCCTCAATGGTCTAGACCGGAGAGAGTAGTGGCAATTGACACCGCCTAGTGAGCTGCTGCTGTATACGTACTACGGTACGGTACTGGCAATGTGGCCGTTTCGAGCAATGTGGAAATCGTGGCTTTAGCCCGATTTACAGCTCCTCTGAAGAATCCACGCGACTTTAGTCCGTGGAGTGTCAATGTCTCATGTTTACAAAAATATTAGGGGTTGGTAAATTAGTGTATGATATTAATCTTAATTATTTAGGAGTCAACCCACCCCTAACCCCTCCCAGGAGGGGAAGTCAGGAGTCAGGAGTCAACCCAGCCCTCGCCCCTCCCCCTCCCAGGAGGGGAAGAAAGAAGAAGAAATAGGAATAGAAGGAGAAAGTCTTTGGGTCGTGTAGACGGAACGGAGTTCTATAGGGTTTTTATCCGGACATGATATCATACCTCAAATTACCAACGTCAAAAATTAATTAGTCTAATACCAGTTTTATAAATATTTGCTACAAATAGGTAGGCTATTTCTTAGGAGTCAGGAGTCAGGAGTCAGGAGTCAGAATGAATGAATTTAATACAATTTTAAAGGCGTAAATTATCTTTATTTGTCAAAGGAACATCTCCTGTAAATTCTTTTTATCGCTCTTACTATTCATAACATTCTTTTTTCAAATTAGTCTAATAGACATCTCCAAAAATCAAAAATAAAATCAATTATCGTGCATAAATTATCAATTAATTCCCCTCCTGGGAGGGGTTAGGGGTGGGTTCCCTATTCCCTATTCCCTATTCCCTATTCCCTATTCCCTATTCCCTCTTTTCTGGAGATGTCGAATGAACTGGGAATTTTTCAAGCTAAAATAGCTCTTCTCTTAATTTTTGTGACTGACCATAAAAACCATCCTGTTGTGTTTCAAGATACTTAGCAAATTGTTCTGCAAGAGAATGAGTAAATTCTTTTGCACCTTGGTCATTTAGATGTAAAAAATCAAATCTACGGTTAACTTGGTATAAATTAGGGAAAGTTTCGGGATTGTTAAAAGCAAATAGAGTAGAACTATCTCCATGTTTATATAAATTGATTGTTGTTGATGCTTCAGATTTTAGAATTGGAGTTATAAACAGAAGTGGCTTGATTCCTTGATTTTTTAATTGGTTACACATATTTTCAAGAACTTTAAAACTATAGGTTTTAAAATCCTTTTTGGAAGTATTTACTTCTTTGATTTTGTCTACTTCTTCATAGTAATTATCAAGATTATCTAGTAAATATTGATGTCTCTTATTATATTTTCCTCCGGTTTGCCAATCCAAAGCATAATATCCAGATTGTTGTGCCAAAATTGATGCATCTGGTATTTCTTTTTTGCCAAATTCAGTTTGACCAAATTCAACTAGATTAAAGCCTAAGACTTTTTCTTGCCACCAGTTAGCAAATCTTCCAATCCAAAAATTTCGACAAAAGAAACTTTTAAAGTTAGCATAAGCAGCAAAAAACTTATATTTCAAGTCTTGTTCTGCTTCTAAGATTAGGCGAAAATTTAATAGAGTTTGTCGGGGGGTATGCCAATATATAGATCTAGCAGAATTAGCATTCTCTAGTCGATCAAAAGTCCGATCGTTGTATTCTATAAACAACCACTTTAAATTAGCTGGTTTTAAGGCAATTATCTTTCTTAAATAGAAATCAGTATCTGCTGCTATTGCTCCATTGATTCCAAAATTAAAAGATTTAATTTCCCAGTCTTGGTCTGCCATGAACTTATCGAATAAATTAGGTACTATGCTACGATAAGTAGTGCTAGGACCCAAGAAAATAGTATTATATTCATCTTTGTGTTCGGCGAAGTACTGTAGCTTCAGACTAACTACACCAAGATTATCCGGGATGTTAGGATAAGGGAAAACTACATTGCTAAGAAATAAAATTCCCGTTAATGTAATAGTAAAAATACTACTGTAAAGAAGTGCCATTAACGGTTTGTAATAATTCCAATTTTTCCAGGTGTTAATTTTTGTCATTTCTCTTGGCTAAATTTCATCAAATACACTTTATAAAAATGACTTTTGCTATTACAAATTTTCAGCAAAATAGTTACACCAATTATCAACATATTCCGGATATTCATAATCAAACTCGGCAAAATTACCTTCTTGATATAAGGTGGCACAAATGTAAGCATTTCCTCCGGAATGCTGCGCAAACAGCCGTCAGCTAGCCTCCTGTCGGAGGAACTGCGGACTTCAGCAAGCCTCCTCCGGAGGAACTGCGAACTTCAGCTATTGCTTTTAGTTTTAGATAAAAACTTTACTAATTGAGGCAGAATTTATACTTAACTATAAAAGCTGCCTAAAACAGTCTATATTCATTAAAACCCCTTCCTTTTGCCCTCGAACTGACAGCTAATAGCTGAATGCTTACGCACAAATTATAATAAAAATGACTTTTGCTATTACAAATTTTCATCAAAATAGCTAGGCCATTTATCAACATATTCTGGATATTCATAATCAAACTCGGCAAAATTACCTTCTTGATGTAAAGTGGCAGAAACCATGGAACCACCAGCTTTTGGATGAGCTTGAACATCCCATTGAGAAGAAGCTAATAAATAAGGAACAAGTATTTTACCTTTCCTCACCTCTGTTAATACTTCTTTTTCTTCAGGCAATGCAGCATTATCAACTAAGATACCAGTTCCCGGTTTAATATAGTCTTGAAGAGTGAGAAATTCTCTGAAAGTAAGCATAGCAGAAGCACCAGAATCTAGATGGGCAAAATGGATTTCCCCATGCTTTTTGACAATTTCTTCTAGGATCTCGATACTATCGCCAATGATAATTTCTACGTTATCTAATTTTCCTTTAGTTCTAGCAATTAACTCATCAATTTTTTCAGGATTGCGATCGCATGAGTATACCTTAGCGTTAAATTCTTTACCTACTTCCGCCATTCCCAAAGTCGATACTCCTGCTCCCGTTTCGACAAAAATAGGTTGACTAGGGAATGAGTGGCTATACTCTTTGGTAAGCTTTTTAATCATTTCTGAGCGGGTTAGCGTTAAATTAGTTGTAAGTACCATATTTCTACTTTATTTATTAGGACAATTAAAATCAATGCCAAAATTTTTTATGAGGAAATTAGAGGATTTAAGTAACCAAACGCCTCAATATCATCGGCAAACTTTTTTTCAATTAATTGACTTAAATCATCGTCGTAATAATCGAGATAATTTTTCCGAGTTCTTTGATTTTTGTGAGGTAAATTAATCTTAGGAATACCAATTTCCCCACAGACGTGAGCAAAATCTTTCTCAAGGTTTTCAAATCTAATGATAAAGTCAACTTCTGGCTTCATCTCTACAGTTTTAAGTCCTGTCTCATCTTTTGTTATTAACATACTGATGGCTGACGGAACAATTTCCATTAGTTTGATAAAATTATCCCTTGACCATTTTTCTCCTAAGCGATGGGGAGAAAAATAGAAAGACATCATTCTTTCCCAAGGATTTCTTACACAAGCAAATTTGTAAAGTCTTTGAAAAGTTTCTTCGCTGAGTAATTGTTGGTAATCCCTGAGACTAGAATGTTTTCTTAAAGAAGGAAACTGAGAATTTTTCACCTCAAAATCTTGGCTTTTTTCAGTATGAGGCAAATTTTCTTGGTAATCTTCAGAATAGGGTAACAAAGCAGATTGAATTGAATTTCCACCTGCTTTATGAACATGAATAAACAGAAAGTTTTTGGCTAATGAAAGCATAGGAAAAACTAATTAGGGTTTGCTTAAAAAGTCTTATGGGTGAGGGTAGGAGTCAGGAGAAACGGGGAATTTAGAGGAGGTAGGAGTAATATCAAATCCGGTTAATTGCACATAGAATCCGATTATATAATATCTGTTTATAATTTCTTAAATTACTTCAATATTAGACATCTCCTCCAAAAGAGTAGGGACGTTTCATGCAAGGTCCGTACAGGGAAATAATTGATAATTTCTGTACGATAATTGATTTTTTATTATTGAAGATGTCTATTTAATCTCCCCTACTCCCCCACTCCCCCACTCCCCCACTCCCCCACTCCCCCACTCCCCCACTCCTCCACTCCTCCACTCCCCC
>NZ_JAAHHG010000451.1 GCF_010692555.1 Okeania sp. SIO3B5
TGGGGCCGGCATCCTGCCTGTCCGCATCCTGCCTGTCCCTGCCTGCGGTGAAAATATCAGGAACGGGAAACGGGCAAGATGCCCATTCCACAAAACACAAAATACAAAACACGAAACTATTAAAATCATCCCGCATTTATGCAATGCCAGAATAGTTTGTAGTTTGTTCTGTATGTAGAAATTCAGTAGTTAGAGTAGTTAGTAGTTGTATAAACTGCTAACTATTTCAGATATAAACTTTCAGAAATTATTTTTGTTTATTTTAGGTACAGGAAATTATGCAAGGTTCAACAATTGATGCAACTAATAATTTAGTTGATACTTCCGTCCAATCTGCGCCAGCAGAAGCAGGCCATCACGAAGAACATCAGGATTTACGAGTTTTCGGATTAATCACATTTCTCGCTTCCGAGTCTTTGATGTTTGGAGGACTATTTGCTGCTTATTTAATTTATCGAGCAAATGCCGGGGTTTGGCCTCCTGAAGAAACAGAGGTAGAGTTGTTATTGCCTACAATCAACACTATTATTCTGGTTTCTAGTAGTTTTGTGATTCACAAAGGCGATACTGCTATCAAAAAGAACAATCTCTCAGGAATGCGTCTATGGTATGTAATTACGGCAATCATGGGTATTATCTTTTTGGGTGGTCAGGTTTATGAGTACATGACTTTAGGTTATGGTCTGACTACTAATGTGTTTTCCAACTGTTTTTATGTGATGACTGGTTTCCACGGTTTGCACGTTTTTGTTGGCGTGCTACTTATTCTAGGTGTATTATGGCGTTCTCGTCGTGCTGGTCATTATAATGGAGAAAAGCACGTTGGTATTGAGATGGCAGAAATATATTGGCACTTTGTTGATATTATTTGGATTGTTTTATTCACTTTGCTTTACATTTTGACTCAGATTTAATTTGTACGCAAAGGCATTTACCGAAAAATTGGGTTTAAAGCCTCGCCCTTGTAGGGCGACTTTTTATTTGAGCATGCAAGTGAATTGGATATATGCTAAACTGCTATTAGTTGCCGGGGGGCACTCGGAAACTCTAAACGGACGTGGAGGGAAGCATCAGACTACCGCCAAGGAAGCAGCACCCTGTGAAGCGTCAACTCGCCGAAGAGCTACGGCTCAGTAGGAATCCCCGCGCCTTTAGGCCGGGGAGGATGTCAATGTCGCTACACTTGCGTTGCATTTGACAAAATTATACACCATTTGTAGGGGTTGACGGCTGTTAACCCCTACTATATTTGGTGGTTATATCAAACCCGGATAATATGAAATACATTTAATTGTGCTAATTGTGCAAATATACAAATCTCTCCATCTCCCCATCTCCCCATCTCCCCATCTCCCCATCTCCCCATCTCCCCATCTCCCCATCTCCCCATCCCCCCATCAATTTTTCTCTAAAGAGCTATAGTTATCTTCTGAAGGTTTCTGAAGGAAATTCACCAAATAGTTTATGGTAATTCTTTGCTAATTGTCCTCGATGATAAAAGCCAAATTCCTCAGTAATTTTCCTGAGATTACCCTGTTTATCTTTTTGTTGAAGTTCTTCATGCAGAGCCTGAAGACGTAGATGTTTAAAATATTTTTGGGGTGACATTTGATAATAGTCTTTAAAGATATATTCTAAGGTTCTTTGACTAATTTTTAATTCCTCACATAGATCCTGAGTTGTAATATATGATTTGAGATTACTAAGGTAAAATTCTTCCGCTTTTTTTAAAATACGACTTCGGTTTATTTGTGGTTTTTTCAGTCTAATTTCTGTTGCTTCTGCGACCGCAACAATCAGAGTCTGAGCTATTTCTTCTTCTAATCTTTGTTTAAGGTAATGGTTAATTAATAAGGAATTAACAGAAGAATAGGGTTGAGCATTGATTTGAAATAATAATTGATAAAGTTGATAACACAATCGCCGTATATAGTTAATCTTTTGGTGATCGGCTTTGATAACTGGGGGAATACTTTGTTTATTCAGTTGTTTTTGAAATTCAAATAGTTCTAATGTCTCACAGATGTTATTGAAAAATTCATCCTTAAAAAATAGGAAATAATTACCGTGGAATTTCTGTCGTAAATCAGCTACTTTTTTTTCCGGATAAACAATGGTGATCGTGTTTATATCTGTCTTGTATTTATGGGAGAATAAATTACCGTAATGAAAAGCAGAAAGAGCAAAAGTAAAGTGATTTAGGCAAACTCCCCTATATAAAAACTGAGAATTTTGCTGAAATAAACCTAATTTAATATTATCAGTTAAAACCTGGGATACATAGCACTCAAAACTTCGATCGCCTAAGTGGAATATTTCACCAGTAAAGGTTTTCTCAAAACTTCTAAATTCTGATAAATCCAGAAAATGAGTATGTCTAAAAGTTAGGTTTTTTTGTTCTAAAAGCAACTCTGATTTTTGTTCAAATTCAAACATATTGCGATATTCAAACTAACTTAGAAAACTATACTTCTAAATTCTGATAAATCCAGAAAATAAGTATGTCTAAAAGTTAAGTTTTTTTGTTCTAAAAGCAACTCTGATTTTTGTTCAAATTCAAACATATTGCGATATTCAAACTAACTTAGAAAATCATAGCCTTAAGCTACCATCAAGGTTAACTTTTGTTAAGAAAAAAAACTTGCGTTTTTTAGATCGGTTTTAAGGATTGGATTGTTTATATTGGGGTTGTGTCCCAAAAATTCTGGCTAAAATTTAACTTTTTTAGGACTTACACAGTACAACGTATTTTCTTCATTGGAACTGACAGGGAAGCCATCTCAAATCCTAATTTTTCGTACCTCATGGGTACTGTTTTTGCTACAAATTAGCTGATTAATAAGAAGCGTTGCGATCTCAAATATGTACTCATAACTCACCCCAATCCTCCTTTGGAATGTGGCATGAGTTCTATTAACCATTTTTTTCAAGTAAATTAATGTTTTTCAACCATACTTTGACCCGTATTGGGAGGTTAGTTGTGGTGTTTACCATCGCACTCTCTCTCCTGCTAGGTACGGCTGTTCCCCCTGGGATAGCCCAAGACCTGCCCCTTCCAGACCCCGATTTTCAAGGCCACATTGACAAAATTAACAAAACCTACGTCTACTCAAAGCGAGATCCAGACATTCTCAGCTCTCCTACTGCCTTCCCTAAAAATGCACCTAACGTTGTGCTGATAATGTTGGATGACGTGGGTTTTGGTGCCTCAGAAACCTTTGGCGGCCCAGTCCATACCCCTACCCTTAACGAGCTGGCAGAACATGGCTTAAGCTACAACCGCTTTCATACCACGGCTTTGTGTTCTCCTACCCGCGCTGGCTTGCTAACAGGTCGTAACCATCACTCCGCTGCTACTGGAGCTCTTACAGATGTGTCAACTGGGTTCCCCGGTTATACCGGACTCATCCCCCAGAGCACTGCTACTGTTGCCCAAATTTTGCAAGACCACGGCTATAACACAGCTTGGTTTGGCAAAAACCACAACTTACCTGCCGAGCAAAGCAGTAACGCGGGTCCATTCACCCGCTGGCCTAATGACCTTGGCTTTGACTACTTCTACGGCTTCCTCGGTGGCGGTGGGGAGACAGACCAATGGTATCCCGCTCTTTATGAAAACCGCAATCCCATCAGTCAGCCTTCCTATCCTAAGAAGAACCTTAACAAGAGCTACAACCTCACCCGCGATCTAGCGGATAAGGCCATTAACTGGGTGAACTATAACCACTCCTTGTCTCCAGACACCCCTTTCTTTCTCTATTTTGCCCCAGGAGCTACCCATGCTCCCCATCAACCCCCTCCTTCTTATACCCAGAAGTACGAAGGTATGTTTACCGAGGGCTGGAATAAGCTACACAAGAAGATTTGTGCGAATCAGAAAGATATGGGAATCATCCCTCAAGATACCAAATGTACAAGGCGACCCAAGGATATTCCAGCCTGGAGAAGCGATACATTTACGGATCAAAATAATGAAGAAATCGAAATTGACGATGAATATAGGGAATTAATGGCCTTGCAAATGCAAACCTATGCAGGTTTCCTGGAATACACAGACGAACAAGTTGGCCGAGTGCTTGAGGCCATTGATGACTTAGGTGAAAAAGAGAATACCCTAGTTATCTACATTGTTGGTGATAATGGAGCCAGTGCTGAAGGTGGCTTAATAGGTGGCTGTAATATGAGCGCGACCTATGCTGGCCTTGACTTCACAACGGACGAGAACCTGGAGTGCCAAGAAGAATTGGGTTGGGGCAATCCCGGAACGACTCCTCACTATGCAGTGGGTTGGGCTTGGGCTCTAGATGCTCCCTTCCGCTGGACCAAACAGATTGCCTCTTACTTTGGTGGCACTCGCAATCCGATGGTGATTTCCTGGCCTAAACATATTAAAGTCCAGATGTCCAACCCCAAAGACGATCGCTCGGTCAAGGAAGCTCGGGCAGCGAATCTACGGGATCAGTTTCTCCATGTTATTGATGTTGCTCCAACAATTTTGGATGTAGTTGGTATTGAGCCTCCCGAGTATGTCAATGGCATTGAGCAAAAGCCAATAGAAGGGGCTAGCTTTGTCAACACCTTCGGAACTGAGGGGGCAGACGCAATCCCACTTCGGGATACTCAGTATTTCGAGATGTTTGCCAATCGCGGTATTTACCACGATGGTTGGATGGCGTCGTCGTTCCATGGGCAGCTACCCTGGGATATTTTGGCAAAGAGTACGCTGAATAGAGACAATCCAGAGCTAGAGGATGAGTGGGAACTGTTCAATCTGGATGAAGACTTTAGCCAGAATGATAATTTAGTAGACCCGAACTATCTAGGCAGATTAGAGCCGGAGAAGCGAAAGGCGTTAGAAGACAAATTACAGGAAATGAAGGCTCTGTTCGATCGCGAAGCTGAAAAATACGATGTGTATCCTATTGACGATCGCTTTGGCCAACGCTCAATTCTTCCGCGCCCAACTGTTTGGAAACATCGTACTAAATTTGAGTTTTATCCTGGGGCAGTATTTCTGCCTGGAGATGTTGCTCCCAACATTGCCGAAAACAAGGGCTATATCATTACCGCAGACCTGAATATTACTAAACAGCGTAAGGTTAAAGGGGTGATCTTAGCCAGTGGAGGAGGAGATACTGGAGGCTATAGTCTCTATGTCAATGAAGATCATCAGCCAGTCTTCGAGTACAAGTATCTCAATAGGACGCGAACCGCGATCGTTTCCGACGAAAAACTAAAGCATGGTCTGAATCATGTTTCATTTTCCTTTAAGTTCGACGACACACTTGATGACGCTCCCGAAGACCTCAAGCGTATTGGCAATGGTTATCTCTGTGTTAATGGTAATCAAGTAGCTTCCAGTGACATTCCGGAAGTCCTGAACGGTTTATTTATGATGGATAGCCAAGATGTAGGAATGGATATGCGGGCTCCGGTGAGCAATGACTATGAACCACCCTTCGAGTTTACAGGCGGTGAGATCAAGAATGTAACTCTGGATATAGATCCATCTAAAGTGAAACTCGCATCCGCTCAAAACTGTGGATTGGAGGTCCCTCTAGATGAGGAGGAAGTTACGTCTTCGGAGCAAACAACATCTGAGGACAAGCTGAGTCATGGAGAGCTGACCGATCGCATCATTCAGGAGATCGTTGAAAGGCTGGAAAAATAATTCTAGGACTGGATGGTGCAAATCTAAGATAGAATGAACCACATCGTTGATTCTATATTGCACGCTAACTTTCCTTTTTCCCCTTTAGGCAAAGCTGTGGGGTGTCGATATCTTGACACTCCATAGCCTATCCCAAGACTACATTGATTAGCGTTCGCAACAATACTATAGTGTATGCGCAATCATGATTTGGGAGGATCGTTTCCAAGACAATTGTTGAAAATAGATCCTTCTGTTTCTCTCAACAATAATTCGACCTATTTTCCAAGTGTGTAAATAAATTATGAACTTTCCCAACATCAACAGAAAAAATGTGATAGTTTTTCTTTCGGTTCTGCTCTCAATCTTTTGTTTAGGCGGTACTTTAGGTTGTATTCCTGCTCATGCTGCTGGTGAAAATTACTTAAATTCCTGGAATCAGACTGACAACAAACAAGCGATCGTAGATTTTGTGGAAAAAGTCACCACTGAGGGTAATGACTATGTTGAACCAAAAGATCGCATTGCTGTCTTCGATAACGATGGAACTCTATGGTCTGAAAAACCTCTGTATTTTCCAATTCAGTTTGAACTGGAAAATATGCAGCAAGGTAATAGTTTTGTTGGTGACACAACAGATGAATATATACAGACAGCTTCTAACTTTGTCTATCACGAAAACCAGGAAGACTTTAATGTTCCATATCGAGAACTTGTCTATGAACCTGTAATTGGCTTAGTTAATTACCTCAAAGCCAACGATTTCAAAGTCTATATTTGTTCTGGAGGTGATATTGATTTTGTGCGTTCTTTTTCTGATGAGGCTTATGGTATTCCCCCCGAACAAGTGATTGGTACCGCTGTCAAAACAGAATTCGATCAACAGTTTGGAGGAGACGTAGAACGTAAAAGGAATTTTTTACTAGGAATGCTGTTACCCAAGACGCTAGCTCAGTATAACGATCAAGAGGGTAAACCAGTAGGGATTCAAAATCATATTGGCAAACGGCCTATTATTGCAGTGGGTAACTCTAGTGGTGATTTTGAAATGTTTCAATATACTGATGTTTGCGAAGACAAATCCTTGATCGTGCTAATTAATCATGATGATTGCGCTCGGGAATATGAATACAATGATGTGCCTGGAAGCACACATCTAGAAGATGACTCTGACAACCCTGGTCAGCAAATAGAGGTTGCTGATAATGAATCTCTCGATGAAGCCCAAAATCGTGACAATTGGATCGTAGTCAGTATGCAAAACGATTTCAATACTATTTTTGAGTCAGACCCACAAAGAGACCCTCCAACGTGTAACTAAATTTGAGTCAGTCGTCAGTCGGGTGAGCATTGCTCACCTGATACCAAATTAAATTAAGATGTTGTATTATTCAAGTCTAAACCATTTTATGAAAACTTTTTGGTTAAAATCACTTATTCTCTGTTTCCTAACAATATCACTAATTTTCCCTTTCTCCACACAAGCACAAGCATCTTCTACAGATAATAGTTGTCCAGAGGGAATGATATTTATTCCCGGAGGAACTTTTACAATGGGATCGGATACTCATTATCCCTCAGAAATTTCTGCAAGTGATGTCACAGTAGATAGTTTTTGTATCGATCGCCACGAAATCACCAACGCAGAATTCCGCAAATTTGTCAAAGCAACAGGCTATAAAACCATTGCCGAACGCCCCCTACCAAAAGAACAATTTCCCGATCTTAGTGATGAGCAACTGCAACCTGGTTCCCTCGTATTTCAACCCCCTTCTGAAGGCATACAACAGATTGCTTATTTAAACTGGTGGCATTGGACAGTGGGTGCTAACTGGCAACATCCCTACGGTCCAAATAGCAACATCAAAGGCAAAGATAATTATCCTGTGGTTCACATTGCCTATGAGGATGCGGTAGCTTATGCCAAGTGGATAGGTAAATCTATCCCCACTGAAGCTCAATGGGAATATGCAGCGCGTGGTGGACTTCAAGAGCAAGAATTCACTTGGGGAAATCAATATTCTGCGAAGAAAGCTAATACCTGGCAAGGGATGTTTCCCTTTTTCAATACCAAAGAGGATAATTATTTAGGCACAGCTCCGGTAGAATCTTTTTCCCCAAATGGCTACGGACTTTATGATATGACCGGAAATGTTTGGGAATTCACCTCAGATTGGTATAAAGTAGGACATTCTGGTAAAGACCATAGTTTAAACCCCATTGGACCTGACAAAACCGCTAGTTTCGATCCCATCAAACCCCAGGAAGGAGCTTTGCACGTTATTAAAGGTGGTTCTTACCTCTGTGCTAAAAATTATTGTAGTCGTTATCGACCTGCTGCCAGAGAGTCTCAAGCTCCTGATACCGGAACAACTCATATTGGTTTTCGTTTAGTAGTCTCATAGTGGACCGACACACCTTAGATGGGGAGATGGGGAGATGGGGAGATGGGGAGATGGGGAGATGGGGAGATGGGGGGATGGGGAGATGGGTGAGAATCGTCACCCAAAACCTGCCCAAA
>NZ_JAAHHG010000452.1 GCF_010692555.1 Okeania sp. SIO3B5
AAAAAAGATAATTTATGACCTAAAAACTGGTATTAAATCTATTCCCATACGACTCCTGAGGACTGAGGACTGACTCCTAAAAAGTACCCTACCTATTTGTAGCAAACATTTATAAAATTGGTATAATGCGCAGAAAAAATTAACTCAGTCGAAGCAATCTCAGATGTTAAAAAAACTGTCTTAAACGACGTAACACCAAATATTCCCAACTAAAAATCGAATACCCATAGCCTTGTTGCTTAACTGCTTCAACCTGTTTTTCTACTGTATTAAGCGAGAAAGGAACAACATTCCAGACTGCTGAGAGACCAACTCCAACTGGCACATAATAAGAAGCAGTATAAATACCAGAATTTGATAAACTTGCTATTACCGCTTCTGGTGTTGGACGATACACCTGCAACACTATTTCATCTACTCTCCCTTGTTCCACCCACCACAACCAATCTTGATTATATTTCGAGATAGCAAAGTTGTAAGGGTTAGGGGAAACGCTCACCACCATTTGGGGATTTTTGGCTTTAATATGACTATAGACTTTTTTGGTTAAGTTGGTTAACGCCTGACGTCGATCGCTACTACCAAAAGCTTTAGGAACAGCCCAATGATCGTCTAATTGAATCCCCTCTAACTCTTTGACGTTGAGAATATCATCTATGTTACCTAAGATATATTCTTGAACTTCTGGATGAGCTGGATCTAGCCAGACATTTCTATCTTCTATAGTTCCCCCTTCTACTGTTTTGAGCAACCAATCTGGATGTTCCTGAACAATAGCATTTCCAGGATTAAGCATCATACCATATTCAAACCAGGCATAAGGTTTTAATCCTTGACGACGAGATTCTTGGGCGGCCGCTTTGAGAGGATTAGTCAAAGGAGGACGCAATAGAAAGTGAGTAGAGCTGCGAGAAGTTGGGTAGAGAGTTCCTTTTAAGCCATAAACACTGAAGTAAATGCGATCGTATCCGGAGAGAGAAAGCTGATGTAGGATTTCATCTAAAAATGTGGTGTGATGTAGAAATGCTGTTGCAACATTGGTTAACCAAATACCCTGCATCTTTTCTTTCACTACAGGAGAACGAGAAGGTGCATGATGAGTTGCTACCACCAATAAACAAACTACTATGGCAATGGTTAACCATTTTAGATTTTTGATGATTTTTCCCATTATACATCTCCAGAAACTAAGTTTTACTCTTCTAAAAATTACACAGGTTTGAGATTAATTTTCGGAGAACTCTATTTTGAAGTTAAATTTTTGGGGTTGCACATTATAGAATGATATTGCCGATTAATATCATGTTCGGATAAACACAAACTATAAAGTCATTGCGACTGTAACGGAGTGGAAGGAAGCAATCTCAGGGGTTTGAGATATCTCTTCCATCTATATCTTAATCATAACTATTCAACCGAACATGATATAACTTATACCGCAGAGTCAACATCACGGCAGTGCTAGATCGAGCCAGAGCTGCCGAGCGCCCCACAAGGTTCTTACAGAGCGAAAGCCTAGCCGTTGGTACAAGGCAAGTGCAGCTTCATTGCGCTCGTTCGTATTTAGACCAATCGAGCGACAACCCTTTTCGCTAGCACGAGCGAGTGCAAACTCTACGAGTTGCCGTCCCACTCCGTGCCTACGTGCCTCGCGAACTACAAAGACATCTTCGAGTTCAGCATCAATACCTGAGATCCAAGCAGAGTATCGGTAGCGACACTGCACATAACCAAGGCTAGTCCCCTCCTCATCACGGCCCAGGAAAAACTCAGTTCCAGAATCTTTCAACAGAAGGGTAATTGATTCACGAAAGTCCGCATCAGATGGGGTGGACTGCCCCAAGTGATTGCGAAAGGAAACGGCAAGATTCACGAGTGGTTCCAGATCTGCCTCCCTTGCAATTTGAATCTTTAGTCCTGTTTCCATATTAGTAAGGCTTTGTTGCATGAAAGTTGCGATATAGCTGCCACACTTACTCCGCCAATGCAAAATCACCCCTTCAATTCTACAACACCCTCAATACACTGGGAATACTATCGATCGCATCTAATGATTGAATTTCCTCTAATGCTTGCCGGAAGTTGCCTTCTTTTACATCATGGGTGACAACCACTATTTCTGCTAGCTCATCGTGTATTCCTGTTTGCACTACAGATTCTAAACTGACATCATGACTGCCAAAACAAGTACCCAGTTTACCAATAACACCAGGGTGATCTTTTGTTAGGAAACGAGCATAAAATCTGGTGACAAGTTCTGTCATCATTGCTGTCTCACAATAATGTTGATGGGTACAACTTAATAAAGGGTGTGGAATAGGTTCGGTCTCCGTTTGCAGAATAGCAGCAATACTCATAATATCCGAAACAACTGCACTTGCTGTGGGACCCGAACCTGCACCAGGGCCAAAAAACATTACTTGTCCGATGGGTTCTCCTTCGATCAGAATGGCGTTGTAAACATCATTGATGCTCGCAAGGGGGTGAGTTTTGGGCACAAGAGTAGGATGTACTCTTAGTTGGAGTTTGTCTGTGGTGGAGTTAATACTGTTGGGTTCGCATTTGGCTATCGCTAATAATTTGATCACAAAGTCTAGTCTCTCAGCGTAGGCAATATCCGCCGCCGTTACTTGACGAATACCTTCACAATGAATATCTTCTAGTTTAATTAGACCGCCGAAAGCGAGAGAAGCCAAAATTGCGATTTTATCTTTGGCATCTAACCCATCTACATCTGCAGTGGGGTCAGCTTCTGCATAACCTAAATTTTGAGCATCGGCAAGAACATCTGCAAAGTCTGCTCCCTCTTTTTGCATTCTGGTGAGGATGTAGTTGGTTGTCCCGTTAATGATACCGATAACGGAATGAATACGATTTACTCCCAAAGATTCTTTAAGGGGTTGAATAACAGGAATACCCCCACCCACTGCTGCTTCTAACATGACGTAAACACCTTTTTCATTCGCTGCTTCAAAAATTTCTGGACCATAGCGAGAGATAACAGCTTTGTTGGCAGTGACGACGTGTTTACCATGGGCAATAGCTTTGAGGATTAGGCTTCTTGCAGGTTCTAGCCCACCGATCAGTTCTACTATAATATCTATGTGTGGATCAGTAGCGATCGCTTCTAAATCTGTTGTTAAAATATCCGAAGATAGATTAATATCTCTGGTTTTGGAGATATCGCGCACTCCCACTCGATGTATTTCCAATTCCTGAATTAAAGGATGACGACCTTTTGGAGATAGCAAAATTTTTGCTGTCCCTATACCTACTGTACCTAATCCCAACAAACCAATTTTGAATCCCACGATTGTTAACCCATAATGAATTAAATGTTTTGAGCAAGGTTCAGCTATAATGGCTGAATACTATCCTAATATTATAGCAGAAGGAAGAAGAAAGAAGGAATAATTTTACCGAAAAATTGTGGTTTAAAGCCTCCCCTTTTAAGGGGATAATAAATAAAAATTTTCATGATTAGTCAATTCTCTTCTTTTCAAGGAGAGGTAATTCTAAATTCTAAATTCTTAATTCTAAATTCTTAATTCTTGAAGTTGTCTAAGTTTTCAGCTGTCGATCTGTCCGTGCCCTTTCCTTCGACTGCTATAATAAATCGAACAAAAAATAGTCTTTTTGGGAAAAATATTCCGTTGGAAAAATGTTTAATGAATCAACTTAACTTAAATAATTACAAACAAGAGATAGCAGACTTATATACTCGCAGAAGCGATAAATATGATAATAGTGATTGGCACTGGAGAATTGCTAATCGTTTAGTTGAATATGGACAAGTCAATACTGGTCAACAAATTTTAGATATTGCTACAGGAACAGGTCATTGTGCAATTGCCGCAGCTAAATTAGTAGGCAGTTCAGGTAAAGTAATTGGCATTGATATTGCACCTGGAATGATTGCTCAATCTCAAAAAAAAGCAAATATTCTCGGTCTAAATAATCTAGAATTTTTACTAGCTGATGCTGAAAATATTGATTTTGCTGAAAATCATTTTGAGCGTATTTTTTGTGCATCTGCATTTATTTGGATGTCCGATCTAGTTAAATCTCTACTTCTTTGGCATAAATTTCTCAAACCTGGAGGAATTCTGGGAATTCAAGCTTTTGCTGAAACTGCGTTTGTTGGTGGAGTTATTACACAAAATATTCTGAAAAAATATGGTATTTCATATTTAATGAGTCAGCCAACTGGAACAGTTGAAAAATGTCAAGAATTACTTCAAAAAGCAAGTTTTGAGTTAATTGAAATTAAAGTTGAACAAGATGGTAATTATATTAGTTTAGAGTCAGCAAAAAAAATGTGGGCTGTAAAATCTCATCCCGCACCAGGACAATACCCTCACCCTTTATCAAAGCTTTCAACAGAGCAATTGAATCAAGCTAAATTAGAGTTTGAAAATGAATTAAAAACCTTACAAACTGACCAAGGTATTTGGAATGATATTACGACTTTCTATATATATGCTCGGAAACCAAAAGTCTAGATTTGGAAAAGGGATTGGAAGGTTTAAATAAATTGAATATAGCATTTATCATAAAGATGAGGTACATTTACGATCCCCCGCGCATCCCCCTTAAAAAGGGGGACTTTGAAGCCTCCCCCCTTTTTCTTTTTAAGCAGTTCCCCCCTTACTAAGGGGGGTTAGGGGGGATCTAAAACTGTATCTCAACCAATTTGAGAAACGCTATATCTTTCCAAATACTGTAATTGATCGGATAAATTTGAAGCCTCCCCCCTTTTTCTTTTTAAGCGGTTCCCCCCTTACTAAGGGCAGGGCTAATTCATTGTCGTCAGAGAATATTTACAACCCTATATTTTTGGTTAACTAATTCTAGTTAAGATGTAGGAAATTTCAAAATTTCAAAGGATACAATTTTTCTAAGCGTGACGATGAATTGACTTTACTCCCCCACTCCCCCACTCCCCTACTCCCCCACTCCCCCACTCCCCCACTCCCCTACTTCTTTTTTCTCTCGTGACAATGAATTAGCCCTGCCTTACTAAGGGGGGTTAGGGGGGATCTAAAACTGTATCTCAACCAATTTGAGAAACGCTATATCTTTCCAAATACTGTAATTGATCGGATAAAAATGAATCAAAATATTAACATCTCAGCAATCAGAGGCTCATTTATAGATTTTGTTGCAGATCCATTTTACTATCCAGAATTAGAAACCATTCGTTATATCCATGATGGTTTAATGATTATCTCCGGAGGCATAATTCAAGAACTAGGAAACTACGAAAAATTAAAGCCTAAATATCCTGAAATTCCTATTACTTCTTATCCAGGAATGATAATTTTACCAGGATTTATTGATATTCATATCCATTATCCGTTCTACTAAACTTACCCAAACTTACCCATACACGATAACCTCCGGTTAAGCGTAAGCTATCGCATAGGTTTTGGAGCTAGCTTCCTGCTTTCCTGCGGAATGCTGCGCAAACACTGAAGACCACTGACCGCAGTCTGTAACTTATCTTCTCCACAGGCTTAAATTCGCTTGGAACTCAAGCTACTGATACACATAGTTTTTTAGGTTGACAGCAGCGTTAAAATCTCTGTCAGCTTCAAAACTGCATTCACTACATTTGCTAACGCAAAGCTTCGCTAACATAAGTTCTTAAGTGCAATGGCATTTTCTGTTGATGGCCACAGTTTGAACATATTTGAGAACTTGGATAATATCTATCAGCTATGACTAATTCACTGCCGTACCATTCACATTTGTATGTAAGCTGACGTTTAAATTCATAAAAACCACAGTCTGCTATAGCACTTGCCAATTTATGATTTTTGAGCATTCCACTTACATTGTCATACCTCAATTACTATGGTGCTGTGGTTTTTAGCTAACCATGTTGTGAGTTTATGTAGTGCGTCTGCTCTAATATCGGCTACTGCTTGGTGCGCGTTCCGCAAGCGAGCTGACGTCGTCGCGGGGTCGCATCCGCTTTTTTGTGGACTTTTGCTAGTTTTTTTACTGCTTTGCGTCTGTTTTTGGAGCCAATAACTTTTTTGCTGACTGCACGTTGCTGACGAACTAATTGTTTTTTTGCTTGTCTGTAGGCTTTGACATTGGCAAATTTACTACCATCAGAACAGGTTGCTAATGTATTTATGCCTATGTCTACACCAATAGTTTCTCCTACTTTTTCTGTTGGAGCTGATTCAAAATTGTACTTAAAACTGATGTACCAACTATCTGCTCTTTTGGATATTCTGACATTTTTTACTCTGCAATTCGGTAAGATTTCGTATGTTTTTACTATTCCTATTCTGGGTAATTGTATGTAGTTTCCTTGGAAAATCTTAATACTTCCTTCTAAGTAAAAGCTGTCTTTTCTACCTTTTTTCTTAAAGACTGGAAATCCACGTTTAGGAATAGTGAGAAAGTTTTTAAATGCTCTCTCTAAATCTCTTAATGCTTGCTGGGGGGCACATTTAGACACCTCATAATACCAAGGATTAATTGATTTAACTTCAGCTACTAAACGCTTATGCATGGTGATGGCGCTTGGGCGTTTTTTAGTTTCTTCGTACTCTTTTATGCAAGTTGCTAATCCCCAATTATAAGCATGACGTTAGCGAAGCTTTGCGCCAGCAAACTACTCCTGCGTGTTTGGCAAGTATTGTTTTTTGTTTATTATTAACTTTTAGTTTGGTCTTGATTGACTGCATTTCAACTGGTAAGCCATGAAAAAAAGTCTTTGATTTTTAGCATGATATTAATGTATGATAGCACATAATCAGCAATTTTTTAATATTTATTAATATTTGTCCAATTTTGTCCAATTATTTGGCTTCAGTAGTTAGCCCCAAACAGAAATAATTGCCTCCTCTAGTCAACAACTTTTGGAATGGTTAGATAAATATACTTTCCCAGTAGAAGGAAAATTTCAAGATAAAACCTATGCTCAACAAATAGCATCCTTTTTTCTAGATCAACTAATAAAAAATGGCACAACAAGTGCCTTAGTTTTAACCACAATTTATCCTCAGTCCGTTGATGCCATATTTGAAGCAGCAGAACTACGAAATATGCGGATAATTGCTGGTAAAATGCTCATGGACAGGAATGCTCCAGATTATTTGTTGGATACTCCAGAAACTAGCTACGAAGATAGCAAAAATTTGATTAAAAAATGGCATGGTAAAGGCAGACTTCTATACGCTATTACTCCAAGATTTGCTATTACTTCTACCCCCGAACAACTACATCTAGCTGGAGTTCTCAAACAAGAATTTCCAGATGTTTATGTACATACACATTTATCTGAACAAAAATCTGAAACTGAGAAAGTTGCTCAACTTTTTCCTAATAGTAAAGACTACTTAGATGTTTATGAAAAGTTTGGATTAGTTAGTAATAAATCAATTTTCGCCCACGGTATTTATCTCAGTAATTCTGAATTTAATCGACTCTCACAAGCAGGTTCAACTATTGCATTTTGCCCTACTTCAAATCTATTTTTAGGCAGCGGTTTATTCCAACTACATACAGCAAAATCTCAACAAACTCCAGTGAAAGTTGGTTTAGGTACAGATGTGGGAGGTGGAACTAGCTTTTCAATATTTCAAACTATGAACGATGCTTATAAAATTTCTCAATTACAAGGGCAAAATTTATCTTCTTTAAAAGCTTTTTATCTGGCTACTTTAGGAGGAGCAAAATCTCTATTCCTGGAACAGAAAATTGGTAATTTTGATGTAGGAAAAGAAGCAGATTTAGTTGTGCTAGATACAAGAGTAACTCCGTTGTTAAAATTGCGTAATTATCGCAATAATTCCGACTCATTAACTGACATTATTGATGAATTATTTACCCTGATTATTTTGGGAGATGAACGAGTAGTTAAAGCTACTTATGTAGCAGGAAATTTAGTTTATGAACCTAATATTATGTCCGTTTAATTAGGGCTTGCTGATTAAATCTAAAAGCATTGACGTATAAAGACAAGTGCCTTTTTTTGGTCGAAAAAAGTGCGCCTATTTAAGTCTAAAACGCTCAAAAAGTTAGTATTTTAGGCGCATAGTTGGGCAGAAAAATCTTGGGAAAATTCTTACTCCTACCTGCTCTAAATTCCCCGTTCCTCCTGTCTCCTGTCTCC